>NZ_JBBNAM010000281.1:0-29947 GCF_037994425.1 Phyllobacterium sp. | reverse complement strand
CATTCATCTGATGATTGGCCGCCAGCCGGTGTTCGCAGCGGGCAATTCCACGGGCGACCAGCAGATGCTGGAATATACCGAGGCCGGTGACGGTCCGCGGTTCGCCATGCTGCTGCTGCACGACGATGCCGAGAGGGAATACGCCTACGGTCCGGCGACGGGCCTACCGGACACCAAGGTTGGCGCCTTCACACAGGAACTTTACGACGAAGCAGTGAAGGACGGCTGGGTGATCATCAGCATGAAGAAAGACTGGGGGAAGATCTTCTCTTTTGAAGAATGACAGCCCTTGCTCGAAGACCGGCACCGGGCTCGAGTTTTCATGAAGGAATAGATGTGAAGAAGATGCTTCTTCGCGTAGTTGCGCTGATGGTGGCAGGTGCGGCCCTAGGCGGAGGCCTGTATGTCGCTTACCCGATCCAGGTCACCACTTTGGCTGGAATGGCACACAATTATCTTCTTTCCTGGTCGGCCCCTCCCGGCGCGACAACCACGGAATTGAACGCGCCCAACAAAGCCCCGGCTGATGCGCCCGAGGCTGCTTCGTCCTTGCCCGCGGGGGCATAAACATTGAAGTTCAGAAAAGGAGACTTACCATGCTTAACAGAAAACTCGCATGCCTCGCTTTGATTGTCGGCGGTGTAACTATGGCTGCAGGCAGTGCAACGCGCGCGCAGGATGCGGATGTCAAACCGCACGTGCCGCTTGAGAAGACCATTGGCGTGGTCACGGCGACGGGGCCGGTTCCCTCCCTCTTTGTCGTCAACTCCGCCGGCGCCAAACTGGAAGGCGGCAAACTGACCATGACCGGCGTGGCCATGAGCTCCATCGTCTTTGCCGATCGCCCGGTCCGGGCGGCGGGCCACGTCACCACCGAGCAGTTCGTCATGCAATGGTCTGAGGGCGCCGACAATTTTATCAAGGACCCGCCCAACGGCACCATTTCCGTTCTGGGCGGTGACGGTTCAAAGGTCGAGGACGCCGTGGTGACGTTAAGGTCGCCGAAGATCGAAGCCGGCAACCTGACATTCGACGTTTCGGTTCTCGAAGGAAGTCTGAGCGGCTCGAGTGGACCTGCAGCACTGTTCATCGATCGTGGCGGTGGCGGTGGCGGTGGTGGTCGTGGTGGTGGCTTCGGCGGCGGTGGCGGCTTTGATGGCGGTGGCGGCTTTGGCGGCGGTGGTTACCGCGGAGGGTTCGCCGGAGGCGATCGCATGGACGATGTCCATATCAACGACGTTCATGCCAACTACTGGCATGCTCCCGACTACCATGGCGCATGGTATGCCGGCGCGACTGGGGTCGCCCTTGGCGCGGCTGCGACACGGCCATACCGCTACGGGTATGACTACGGCTACGGTGACCGCTATTATAACGGCTATGGCCCATGTGGATATTACCCCCACCCGCCTTGCTACTAATCCGGGACAGGGGCGGGCGTGGCGCCAACTAACACCACTGCGTTCGCATTGAGCCGCGCCCGACACCGGTGCGCGGCTCACGTCAAATCGAGCCATCGCTCTGTCCGAATTGCACAACCCTAGCTATCATCAAATTTATTGAGTCAGATCCATCTAAGACTGGGAGTGTCGTATGGAAAAGTTTAAAGGGAAATCACAACTGGGTAGTCTTGATGAGGCACTCGCAGATGCCATTAGAACAGCCAAGGAAACGATGCAGACTGATTATGTGGAATGGAAGTTACTCAGCGTTTCTGGTGCGGACGGCGGATATGTAGCCGTTCAAGATCTGGTTGCCGAGATTGAGATTACATCCCAGATTCCCACGTAACGGGCTGTTGCTGGCGTCTTAAGGGATCTGAAGTTGATAGCCGTGCCACCGCACAGACACGAGCAGCGATTGGGACTTACCGCGCTCGCGCGTTTGCAGCCAACGACCTCGCAGCTAACCCAAACGAATGCGGCGCGGTCCGCGTCATTGATGTTTCAATGACGAACTTTGCGCAGTGGGCTCTGCCAGCGTTGTGGCGGAAGCGACGGCCGGCGGGTACAATCAGAACTTAAACTTGGCGCCAATGACTGGCCCTTGCATGGATACGTCCCATACAAATCCATCATCATCGTAGTCTACATCAAGATAGCGGTAGCCCGCCTCCAGCGTGAACGAGTTGTTGAACTGGTATTGAAGCGTGCCCTGCACCTGCCAATCGATGTCGGCGGCGGCGCCGAAGCCACCGACATCGGCCTCGCCGTGAAGCCCGAAACCCCTGCCGAGACCAACGGTGCCGCTCACCCCAATCAAGGGATCGACCCAGGTTTTGCTGCCACTCGCCTCCCTTACCTCGCGAGGGCCCGTAAGGGTCAGGTCCGAGTTCAAATACCAGAGCCGTCCGCCGGCTAGAACGTCGAAGTTCGCGGTGCCATTGTCGAGTAGCCGGTAGGAGCCCCCGAAGGTCCACAGCACGAGGTCCAAATCTTCTTTTGCCGAAATGTGGAACGGGCCGGGCGATGTTCCTTCGGCATCGAGTCCCAGGTAGATGAATTCGGTGAAAAGGGCGTAACGGCCATTGCGCGCCTCGCCGTTAATCATGACCGGCGGCGGTGACCAATCGATGTGGTCGAAAATCTGATCGAAATCGAGATTGACATTCGCGGGCCCAAGGCCGTGGACGCCGACCCTGCCGTCGAGGCCCGCTGCCCAGAAAAAGGGCTCTACCGTGAAGCTCCACCCGGGCGCGGTTTCAACAGGCGGCGGCGTTTGGGCGTCCGCAGCAATCGTCGGCGTCGCGACCAGCATCGCCGCCAGGCCTACCCAGGCCGGCAAGATCAGTCGGATCATTGTGATATCAAATCCATCGAAATCCTGTTGCATCTGTACACCCCCTTTAGGTGCGAAAGTCTCTATTTCGGAAAAAGAAACGTAACGGTGAGCCGTGCGCCAAAGCCGTCAGGTCCACTGCTTGGGCTTTCTGCCCAATACCGAACACCGGCCTGTAACTGGATTGGCTGTTTGTTGACCTTTATCAGCTTGGCCACGGCGAAATTGATGGGCACAGACCAGTCTTCAGTTTCCCAATTATAGGTGCTCTCGGTATTGAGGGAAAAGGTCCATGCTTTCGGCGTTGTGTAGGCGATGAAGGGCTGGAGGAATGTGGCGTTCACCTCCGGTCGATCGTCATCGCCTGCAAACGACCAGATGTGGTTGGCCAGAGCCCCGACCGTCCACGGACCATCCTGTTTGAGGACTACGCCGGTGGGGCCTGCTCCCCATTTCTCGTCTCCAAGCAGGTCGTCAGTCGCGGTCGGCAGGAGGAAAACAGGGCCGACACCCCAGATGATGCCACCGGAAGTCGGTTTCTTCGGCGAGAAGAACAAGCTTTGCGTAGTATCCCCAAGACCGAATTGATCCCCGGAAGGCCCCGCTATGTCATTCTGATAAGCGATCGGCAGGATCGTGCGGGAGATGAGGTTCCAGTCCTCATTCAACGAGAACGGGATGACGGGCTGTACGTTCACGTAGGTCTTGTCGCCATCCTCGGGACCGTAGCCCTGGTCCCAGTTGAACTGAAATGGCACACTGATCAGTGAGGCAATCGGATTTGAAAGTTTCTTGGCCAATTCCTGGGCGTTGTCTTCGGCCATTGCCGACGCTGTAAATGCAGTGAGTATCGTTAAAGCCGACATCCTACGGAATAGAGGCATAGCTTTGCTCCCCAGCGGAGGACCGCTTCCGAAGATCAGCGAAAGCGTTCCCCAACGCCCGCGTTCAAATGGTCGCCGCCTAATAATGGACGGCAAAGATTACCGTACTGTAACTTCGGGGTAACGTCTCCAACTGTTTGTCCACAATTGGCAAACGCGACCGTGAAAACCACAGACTGTTGCATGAAAGTAGCAAAAGCATCGGGAGTTTCTTTACCCTATCAATATTCTAGGCGCGAGCATCGCATCGAAATGCAGAGTCATGGGCAGCGAGGAACCACGCCACGACTTCTACGCCTACGTCGAGAACGTCTCGATCAGCGCCGATCATGCGGCGCCAATACGCCGGCCATCGAAATTTTTTTTGGAAAGCGAATTTCTCGGTCAGCGTCGCGAAAACCTCAGAGCTGTGAACCGATAGGGAGAATCGCATAAAATCCCGCCACGAATTGATCCCAGGGCGAACCCGTCGGCTCATGAAAATAGATCCGCTGCGTCCCGTCCGGCTGGGTCTCCGTCCAGGAGATCCGCTTGTCCTTGTCCAGCCTTACGGCAAAGGTCTCTTCTCTTAAAACGCCTCTTAGGGCGTTCGACGTCTTCTTGGTAAATTCAGGCGAGTCGATCAGAATGCCCATCTCCGTATTGATATTCACCGACCGCGGGTCCCAGTTGAACGAGCCGACGAACAGGTAACGATCGTCGATGGTAAACGCCTTGGCATGCAGACCCGATCGCGATTCACCCCAATTGACGCCGCGCCGCGCTTCTTGATCTGCGTCAGGCCGAAGTTCGTAGAGGTGGACTCCGCCTTCCAGAAGAGCCCGCCGGTCCTTTGCATAATGCGCATAGACGGGTTTCACGTCGTTCGATGCCAGCGAATTGGTTACAACCAACACCTCGACGCCCCGCGCCTCAAGTTCCCGCAACCACTTTGTGCCGCGTTTGCCTGGCACGAAATATGCAGAGATGATCTCAACCTTTGATGTCGCATCGGCGAAATACTTTGCCAGTTGAGAGGCAAGAATCTCTTCTTCATTGTCTTCTTCACCGGCCGCTTTTGAAGGGGGGTCCGAGTACATTTTGGCGGGAACCCACGCAAGCTTCAGCGTCGATGGCGTGAAATTCTGCTTCGCAGCCGCACGCACGACGCTGGCATATTTCGTCTTCCGGGCATCCTTGATGATCTCGTCAAGGCGATCGCGCGCTTCGTCGAGACTGAACCCCTCTGGTTCGCCAACGACAGCGCGCGCGGGCACTGCAAACTTGCTGTTCCAGTACTCATCAAAGTTTGTCGAGACTTCGTCGACAACGGGTCCAGCAACCAGCAGATCAAGATCCGAATAGTTCAATTCCCTCTTGGCCAGGAAATACTCATCGCCGATATTGCGGCCACCGACGATCGACATGGCATTATCGGCGGTCATCGACTTGTTGTGCATCCGGCGGTTGATCCGCTTGAAGTCGGTGAGGCCGGCCGCGACAAGGCTCTGATCCCGCCAGAACGGGTTAAAGAGCCGGATTTCGATGTTTTTATGCGAGTCCAGAGCCGCAGTCACGGCGTCATAGCTCTTGGTGTCCATGTCATCGAGCAATAGCCGCACCCGCACTCCCCGATCCGCGGCTTGCAGCAAGCTCCACGCAAAGATTTTTCCGGTAGCATCATTGTGCAGAAGGTAATACTGAGCATCGATCGTTTTTTCGGCGGCCGCTGCAAGTGCCAAGCGCGCTGCCAGCGCTTCTTCTCCGTTGCCGATCAGCTTGACCCCGGAGCGACCGTCTCTAGGATCACCAAGGCTTTGGACAGCTTGTGTCAGCCGCGTGCTTGTCGGCTGCGCGGGCGAATATGACGGTGTTTGGTCGAATGTTCGCACGGTGTGCGAACAGGCAGCGAGAAAAAACAAAGAAAGCCCTGCGGCCAAGATAAATGGTTTCACACTACGCCCCATCCAGAATGCTCCACGCCACCGTCCCTTAGCGGCTCACAAAGCTAGACTTTGGCTGTGTCGCGCACTTTGCCGCTAGTACAGGCATGCTCTCACGTTTTGAGATTGAGCACCATTCCCCGGAGTGACATCGTCTACCTCGTTGCCGCTCTGGGCTCAAAGCCGCCATTGACCGCATTGCCCCCGGCCGCCCAAGTCGCGCCGCTCGATGCTCAGCGGAGCGCACTAAGCGCCTGGAAGGCACGGCGTCGGCTGGCGATGATCGCGTCCGGATCGGCGCGCCAGATGAAGGGCCTCAATCTCGTTGTACTCGGCTACGAAACGATTGATCGCGGCCTGGAGGTCGGCGACGGAGCAAGAGACGTCGTGCTTCAGGCGTCGGCGGGGAGCTTGGCGAAAAAGCCTTCGACGGCGTTCAGCCATGAACTCGATATCGGTGTGAAGTGGAAGGTCCAGCGCGGATGGCGCACGACCCAGGCGCGGACTTTCTTGTGCTTGTGGGCGGCGTAGTTGTCGAGAATGACGGGAATGCCCTTGCCTGCGTGTTTGGCGGTGGACTGCCATTGACCGGATCCGATGGAATTTTCCTTGGAGCGATAGGGGTGTCGGGAGGGGCAGTGTCTCAGGACATGGAAGTCGCTCTTGCGGCAGTTTCCGGCCTCGGCTGGTGAATTGACTTTCAGACCATTCGACGATGCCAACAACAGGAGATTAGAATGTCAAAGACAATCCTTATCCCGGCGCTGGATCGGGCTTGGTAAAGCTGCTGCAATCGGCATGGCCAAAAACGGTCATAGCATCATTGCAACCGCACACGTTTCTTCTCAGGTCACGGCTTTGCGCGAGGAAGCCGCTGCTCTCGACCTCAAGAACTTGCGTGTTGAACGTCTCGACCTCGACGATCCCTATGACATCAAACAGGCCATTGGATAGGACTTTGATGTGCTGTGGAACATGCCGGCATGGGCGAAGCAGGTCCCGTCTGGGAAATTCCGATTGAGCTCGTTCGCCGCAACTTCGAAGTCAATGTAATCTTGCCCCTCCAGCTCACCCAGGGCGTTGTTCAGAAATGGGTAAGACAGGGCAAGAAGGGCAAGGTCGTCTTTACATCTTCAATGGGCGGTCTTTTCACCCCGGCGAACTGGGGAACCTACGTTTCGACAAAGCATGCCGTGGAGTCGATCGCCGAGGCACTGCAGCAGGAGCTGAGCAAGTACGGCATCCAGATACAGACGATTAATCCGGGTGCATATTACACCGGATACAACGAGACGATGGCGGACAATCCGTTCCGTTGGCTCGACGACAGCAAGAACTTCACCAAGCGTGCCGATCTACGCAAGGGCTTTGGCGATTTCTTCGCAACGCCAGAAGGCAAGATGGACCCGAAGGGGATGATCGACCGGATGATTGAAATCGTTCCGGACGATACGGGCAAATTCCGCAACGTCGTTCCGAAAGTCATCGAAGACATCCTGAGGGAGCATCAACTCAAGGCGTGGGAAAACCAAATCTGAACCGACCGTGGCGGTGCCGTCGTCGCGTGACTGTAGGTGAACTGTTCAGTCCGAATGATCCTGTTGAAGGAGTTCAGAAATGACCAAGAGGCAGATAGAAATCGCGCTTGGCAGCTTTCGCAGTATCGTATTTGTGATGCTCGTCGGATTGCTGCTCGCGACCACGACGCAGATTGGAGCAGCGATGGCATCCGACGAATCAAGCAATAGGGCAAGGGTAAAGCAAGCGTTCGACGCCTGGGCAGCAGGTACAGGAAGCCCCTATGACTTATTGGCCGCCGACGCCGAATGGACAATCACAGGCAATTCTGCGGCTTCCAAAACCTACCCAGGCCGGGAGGCCTTTATCAATGAAGTTATCAAACCCTTCAACGCGCGCATGAGTGTCGGTCTCAAGCCTACGATCCGGAATATGTATGCCGACGGCGACACCGTTATCGTCTTCTTTGACGCTGCCGGAACCGCCAAAGACGGCAAGCCATACAAGAATACTTACGCATGGTTTCTCGAACTCCAGGACGGAAAGATCGTGAAGGCCACGGCATTCTTCGACAGCATCGCTTTTAATGAACTTTGGAAGCTTCCAGCTACCAAATGACGATCTCGCCGAGGCCGCGCGATCTGATAATTGCGCAACGAGGCGATCACGACCGCAGAGAATCGGGACTATAGCGTGATCACTTTGTGTAGATATGCTGTAGATCAGCCAATATACACCAATTATCGTGATCGGCTAAGTGCTTGAAAGAAGTGGCTCCCCGGGCCGGATTCGAACCAGCGACCAACCGGTTAACAGCCGGTTGCTCTACCGCTGAGCTACCGGGGAACAGCTACTCAGTCATCAGCGATGTGGCCTATAGCAAAAGGGTTTCGCTTTTGCAAAGGACCATTTTGATTTTTTTCGGCTAATGTGCATAACAGAATGATGACATCGCTGGATTGGCTACCTACATCCGGTCGAAACACGCCGTCCAGATTGAAGAGAATAGTTTTGGCTGATCGCCCCGAAGACATGCAGGAACATGCCGAAGAGGCCCATAAGAGGCATCGAAAACGCCGGCACATGAGGATCCTCGGCCGTCATGTACCAATGCCGCAATCGGTGGCAATGCGTCGCACGCTTGGTGGTGCGCTTGTCGCTGCCGGGACCTTGGGTTTCCTGCCGGTGCTCGGGTTCTGGATGATTCCTCTCGGCCTCGTCGTCCTCTCGCACGATTCCGCCCTGGTGCGGCGCAAACGGCGCCAACTCGAAGTAAAGCTCGGTCGCCGCTGGAAGGGAAATGCGCCAAACAACAAAGATGGCTCTGACGCATAATCCTTTCGTCGAGAGCGGGTCAGATCGACAGCGTAATCACCTGTTCAGGATGAGCCGAGGATTTCTCGCGCAATGGCTTGACTAGCCATGCGGCCTTCCATATTGAACCAACCGTGAATTCGGCAGATGTTCTCAGCATTTGTTGACGTGAGGCCTCGTGGCGGAGTGGTTACGCAGAGGACTGCAAATCCTTGTATCCCGGTTCGATTCCGGGCGAGGCCTCCATCACTTCGGGTGCCACGCCAACCTTTTGATACTGCTTGCGTTTACTACGCTGTGGCAGCTGGCGATATCGCCTTCGCGCACGCACTTGCGCGCGGAATGTCCAGATTGCGATCAGATTGATGAGCTCACTGACGCACCCACACGGCGAGATAACAGCACTCATGACATGGTTGCAATTCCGTTGAAGGCCTTCGACGGCGTCGACCTTACCGACCAAGGTCGCCATCACCGACATCGAGTTCCAGAATCTCGGTCGGACCAAGCCGCCGGCGGAACTGGCACAGCGGTAATGCGACACGCGCTTGAGGGGGTATGCGCCACCCTCAAACAAGCTTCTGGTACGATCGGGAAGGTGTGAACGAGGGGCTCTTCTAGCTCGAGCGGCGTTCCGAATATCTGCGGTAAACGCCTCTTCCGGCCTTTTTTGCGATGTAGAGCGCCGCATCGCCACACCAGAGGAGGCTCTCCGGGGTGTCGCCGTCGCGTGGCGCCAGGGCTGCGCCAACGGTGACCGTGACGATGACGGGTTCGGCGCGGCCGAGATCGAGCGGTTCCGATACCGTTCCGATAATGCGGTCGGCGATGCTCGCAACTTCATTCGCGGTCACCTGCAGGAGCACGATGGCAAATTCGTCGCCCGCAATGCGATAAATGACATCGTTCTTGCGCATGCAGGACTGCAGCCGGTCAGCAACCATCCTCAACAAATTGTCGCCTTCGGCGCGGCCATAGCGTTCGTTGAACTTGGCAAAACCGTCAACGTCGATACACAGGATGGCAAACTGAAGACGATCATCGAAATCGCTCTCGGCATAGGTGGCGCACAGGCTGTCGAGATGTTCTTCAAGCGCCGCACGGTCTGCCAGCCCGGTCAGCTCGTCCTGGCTGATCGGAACGTCGCTGAATCCTTTGATCTCAATCATTTGCCTCAAATTCCTATCGTCCGGATGGACGCTTTCTCCACGTGTCAAATAGAATGACAGGTGCGCGCCGTCTGTTCAATCCCGCATTCGCGCAAGGGTTAAGCAACCGTACCACGGCTGCGCGATCGCCATTGACGTCGGTTGTACTCGATCTCGCGGAGCAGAGGACTGCCAAGGGTCTACCCAAAGATGCGGCGGGCGCTTACGAGCCGGTGCGGAATAGACAGACCTTGCCAATGACCAGAGACAGGTGGTGCACGAACGCCGCAGGCCTCTAACAATATGAATTGATGCCCGCTGGGCGCATTAGTCATTCATTGACGCTAACGGAATTTTTTGCCACACCCTTTAAGTAAAATAGTAACTTCTGTGAGAGGGTGAGCCCGCGAAGGTGCATCGACTTTACAGACGGTGGGTTTTGATGGGATTCGCCAGAAGCATGTTACGCGCTTGCAAAGCGTAGTGGTTGCAAGCGCCTTGCCAGGAAAGCTTGTAAGAGAATGATACCGAATTTCGAAGACCTGCGGATCAAGATGGTCGACAATCAGTTGCGCACGACTGATGTGACCGACAAGGCCGTTCTGCAGGCTTTTCTTGACGTTCCCCGGGAAAAATTTGTGCCGGCTGCGCGCCAGGAGCTCGCTTATATCGACGAGGACGTACTGCTTGCTCCGGCGACGGCCGAATCGGGTCCCCGGTATTTGATGGAGCCATCCCCGTTCGCCAAATTGGTTCAGCTTTGCAATATCCAGCCGGGCGATGTCGTTCTCGATATCGGCTGTGGCACCGGTTACTCTGCCGCGGTGCTGTCGCGAATCGCAAGTTCCGTGATTGGCATTGAAAGCGGCAAGACATTGGCTGACCAGGCCACCGAAACGCTGCCGGCTTTGGGCTTCGACAATGTTGTCGTGGTCAATGCTCCGTTCAAGCAGGGATATGCGGCCGAGGCTCCCTACGATGTCATCATCATAGAGGGTAGCGTGGACGAAGTTCCTGGTACATTATTTGATCAGCTGAAGGAGGGGGGGCGACTCGCGGTGGTCGTGGGGACCGGAAACGCGGGCAGGGCGATGCTCTACGGAAAAAATGAGGGGATTGTTTCCGGACGCCGTGCCTTCAATGCTGCAGTCAAGCCGCTTCCCGGATTTGAGAAGGTTGCTGCGTTCGAGTTCTGACTGCGGGCGATGAGACAAATGTGCAACTGTCGCTGACTTTTGTTGCATATCGGAAGTTGTGCCTGTGGCCATGTTGGCAATTGGCGGATATTGAACCACATGTTGTCGAACCAATCGGTTCGGTTAAACGTGAGAGTTAGAGAATGAAGGGGCTTATGGTGTTCAAAGCGGGTAAGCGAGTTCTAACCGCGGCGCTCTTGTCAGCGACGGTGTTGGCCACAACGCCTTCGATGGCTGAAACGATCTTTGGCGCAATGGCCAAGGCCTACAGTAACAATGCTTCGCTCAACGCAGACAGAGCTGGTGTACGAGTAACCGATGAGGGTGTTGCAGTCGCCAAGTCGGGCTATCGACCGATCGTTTCTGCGACGGCAGATCTGACGACGACCAATAACCGCTTCGATGGAGGCGCCAATGGCACTTCCAACGTCGGCACCTTTGGTGTTTCGGTCAATCAGTTGCTCTTCGACGGCTTTACGGTGAGCAACAATGTCAAGGCGGCCAAGACCCAGGTGCTCGCCGCGCGCGAAAACCTACGGAACAACGAACAGAACCTGCTTTTCAGCGCCGCCCAGGCCTATATGAATGTCTATCTGACACGGCAGATCGTCATCCTGCGCCAGAAGAACCTTGAATTCCTCGACGAGCAGTTGCGCGCGGCCAAGGCTCGGTTCGATGTCGGCGAAGGCACACGAACCGACGTTGCACAGGCAGAGGCATCGAAGGCTTCCGCAATTGCAACGCTCGATGCTGCAAAGTCCGACGAGAAAACAGCGGAGGCCACCTATATCCAGATCATTGGCACTGCGCCGGGCAGGCTCGCCGCTGCGGCGATGGCAACGAAATCCGTGCCCAGGTCGATGGATCAGGCATTCTCCATTGCCAGCGGCAATCACCCGGCGATCCTCTCCACGCAGTACGCTGTCGACTCTGCTGGTTATAATGTGAAGGCCAATGAAGGTCAGCTCCTGCCGCAAATTGGCTTGCAGGGCTCGGTACAACGCGACGAGATTTTTTCCAGCGGTCTCGGCAACGCGACGGACGGAACGTCGGCCTCGGCCGGAATTCAGGTAACGATCCCAATCTACAATGGTGGCCGCACGTCTGCGCTCGTTCGCCAATCCAAGGAAACGTTGGGCCAGCGGCGCATCGAGGTGGATGTGGCGCGTGATAGCGTGCGGCAAGCAATTGCCCAGGCATACTCGGAAATGGAGTCGGCCAAGGCCCAGATTGTCGCACAGCGGTCTGTTGTTGCAGCGGCCCAGCTTGCCTTGAACGGCGTTATCGAAGAGCGCAAGGTCGGCCAGCGTACAACGCTCGACGTCTTGAATGCTCAGGCAGACGTTCTGACTGGCCAGATCAACCTTGCGCAGGCCGAACGCGACAGCGTCGTGACGAGTTATGCGGTCCTTTCTGCGGTTGGTCGCTTGACGGCCTCGCAGATCGGCCTTCAGGTTGCCGAGTACAGGCCTGAGGAGCACTACGACGCCGTCAAGGACAAGTGGATCGGCTTGCGCACACCCGACGGGCGCTAATCGCTCCCGAGCCTTGCCGAAGACACATTTGCCGTCAGGTTAATTGCCTGGCGGCAAATTCATTTCTGCGATCAGGCAATCGCCGCTTTAGAAAAGCTGTGGGTTAGCTTCAAACATCCCGTACAGGGATTCTCAAATACAATCCCAGCCTCTACACTGAATGCAGATTCGTTGCAGCGCAACGGAACAAGATGTAGTGGGCAAGGGCATCATGGCACAATCATCCAGCGTCGCGCGGGAACCCTCAATGGAGGAGATTCTCGCATCGATACGTCGTATTATCGAAGAGAGTGACACGACGCGGACCGACGACGTGCCGCCCGTGGCAGTCAACACCGACACACCTTCGCCCATAGCGCGCTCGGAACGCCCCTCCAGCGAAGAATCTGCCCTACCGCCACGCGAGGGCATTGCCATAAAGCCGAGTGTGCCTAGTGCATCGCCGGCCCTTGAATCGCCATCGCGTCGACCCACTTTGCCTGTCCAAGCGAAGTCGAGTGAAAACACAACGGCGCAGGAGAGGACCAGCGGGCAACCGGTCAAGAATGCCCCGCAGCAACCCGCCAACCTTGAAGCGTCAATCGAAGCCAAGGAAGCTGTCGCTTCGGCGCCTAACTTGGAGATTGTAACGCAGGTTCAACAGCCGATATCGGAAATGAGCATCGAGGAGGCCCGTGCACTCCTGCCGGAGTTCGAGCCGATCGCGGATGTCAGGCCGCCAGCACCACCAAAGGTCGAAGCAGCCGCGATGCCTGAATTGGTGGCCGAGCCCGCGCCAATGGAACCGGAAACCCAGCCCGGCACCGATATCGACGATGCTGTGTCCTTCAACCTTGAAGAAGTCTTGGAGCCCATTCTCTCAGAGGCAACGGAGCGGGAGGTCAGCGCCGCTTTCGACAACCTTTCTTTTGCTGTCCGCAACGAGCAGCGCCGTTCGTTTGATGAGATCGCACAGGAAATCATGCGTCCGCTCCTGCAGGATTGGCTCGATAATAATCTGCCGACGCTGGTCGAGAGACTCGTGCGGGAGGAAATCGAGCGCGTCGCACGTGGTGGGCGGCGGACGTAGACCTTCCTTATAGAGCCCTCGACGGCTTCCTTAACGGACCATAAGCGGGACGCACAAGCGATGCGCTGAACCAAAATACGCCATATTGCGCATGCCATTGGATGATCTGACGCCCATGAGTCGTGCTGCCGATGCCTTGCACGCATTCGACAACCATCATTGACTTATAGGCGGGCATTCGGTTTACACCGTAGCCAATCCTTTCCGCAAAATGACGGACCATTTGCATGCTTGAGAAGACGTATGATGCAGCGGCGGTAGAGCCGAAGATCGCAGAACTCTGGGACGAGGCCGGTGCTTTTAAGGCCGGGGCCGGCTCGAAGCCGGGCGCCGATCCCTTTGCTGTCGTCATTCCGCCACCGAACGTCACAGGCTCGCTGCATATGGGCCATGCGCTCAACAATACGATACAGGACATTCTTGTGCGTTTCGAGCGCATGCGCGGCAAGAACGTGCTTTGGCAACCAGGCATGGATCATGCGGGGATCGCGACCCAGATGGTTGTCGAGCGCCAGTTGATGGAACGTCAACTGACGGGGCGACGCGCCATGGGACGCGAGAAATTCGTTGAGCGCGTTTGGGAGTGGAAGGCGGAGTCGGGTGGCATTATCGCCGGACAGCTCAAGCGCCTGGGGGCTTCCTGCGATTGGTCGCGGGAACGCTTCACGATGGACGAAGGTCTATCAAAGGCAGTTCTTGAAGTGTTCGTAACGCTTTACAAGGAAGCCCTCATCTACAAGGACAAGCGTCTCGTCAATTGGGATCCTAAATTGCTCACTGCAATTTCCGATCTCGAAGTCGAGCAACGTGAGGTCAAAGGCAACCTTTGGCACTTCCGCTATCCGCTCGAGAATGTCGCATTCGACCCGGAAAATCCGCACACGTTCATCGTGGTCGCGACGACGCGTCCGGAGACTATGCTCGGTGACACCGGTGTTGCGGTCAATCCTGACGATACCCGCTATCACGCGCTGGTCGACAATAATGTCGTCCTTCCGCTCGTCGGCCGGCACATTCCCATCGTTGCAGACAGCTACGCCGATCCGGAAGCGGGATCGGGCGCGGTCAAGATCACCCCGGCGCATGACTTCAACGATTTTGAGGTCGGCAAACGCAATGACTTGCGCCAGATCAATATCCTCAACACGGATGCCACGATTCATCTCAAGGACAATGACGATTTTCTCGAAGGGCTTGTGCCTTCGCGGAACCTGAGCCAGCTCATTCACGTCCTCGACGGCAAGGATCGCTTTGTCGCGCGCAAGCTGATCGTGACCATGATGGAGGAAGGCGGCTACCTCGAAAAGATCGAGGAACATATCCACATGGTCCCGCATGGTGACCGCGGTGATGTGCCGATCGAACCGTTCCTGACCGACCAGTGGTATGTGAATGCAGGCGAACTGGCCAAACCGGCAATCGCGAGCGTTCGAGAGGGCCGGACCAATTTCGTTCCGAAGAATTGGGAGAAGACCTACTTCGACTGGATGGAAAACATTCAGCCGTGGACGATTTCGCGCCAGCTCTGGTGGGGCCATCAAATTCCGGCCTGGTATGGTCCCGACGGACAGGTTTTCGTCGAGCGCACTGAGGAAGAGGCTCTGAGCGCCGCCATCCAGCACTACCTGGCGCATCAGGGCCCGATGAAGGCCTATGTCGAAGATCTGCTTGAGAACTTCAAGCCCGGCGAAATCCTGACGCGCGACGAAGACGTGCTCGACACGTGGTTCTCCTCGGCGCTCTGGCCGTTCTCGACGCTTGGCTGGCCGGACAAGACGCCGGAGCTTGCCACCTATTATCAGACCGACGTTCTCGTCACTGGTTTCGATATCATTTTCTTCTGGGTTGCGCGGATGATGATGATGGGCCTGCACTTCATGAACGAGGAGCCGTTCCATACGGTTTACGTCCATGCGCTGGTTCGCGACAAGAACGGCGCCAAGATGTCTAAGTCGAAGGGCAATGTCATCGACCCGCTCGATCTCATCGACGAGTACGGCGCCGATGCGCTGCGCTTCACTCTCGCGATCATGGCCGCGCAGGGGCGCGATGTGAAGCTCGACCCGAGCCGCATCGCCGGCTACCGCAACTTTGGCACGAAGCTGTGGAACTCGACGCGATTTGCCGAGATGAATGGAGTGAAGCGCGACCCGTCGTTCCGTCCTGAGGATGCCAAGCTTACGGTCAATCGCTGGATCCTGACGGAACTTACCAATGCGGTCCGTGACGTCACCGACGGGATTACCAGCTATCGCTTCAATGAAGCAGCGGGCGCTGCCTACCGGTTTGTCTGGAACCAGTTCTGCGACTGGTACATCGAACTGTTGAAGCCGGTATTCAATGGCGAGGACGCTGCGTCCAAGGGCGAAGCTCAGGCCTGCGCCGCCTATGTTCTCGATGAGATCTACAAGCTGTTGCATCCCTTCATGCCATTCATGACGGAAGAACTCTGGGCACATACGGCCGGGGAAGGTCAGGTCCGTGACACGTTGCTTTGCCATGCGCCGTGGCCAGAGTCCGAGTTCATCGATACGGAAGCCGCCGCCGACATCAACTGGCTGATCGACCTCGTCACCGGCATTCGCTCCGTTCGTGCCGAGATGAACGTTCCGGCTTCAGCTGTTGCACCGCTGGTTGTCGTCGGAGCCAATGAAATGACCCGGGAGCGACTTCAGCGTCATAAGGCTTCAGTCAAATGGCGGGCCCGCGTCGATTCAATCACCACCACCGACAGTGCGCCAAAAGGATCGGCCCAATTCGTTATCGGCGAGGCGACGGCCTGCCTGCCGCTTGGCAGTCTGATCGATGTCAATGCTGAAGTTGCCCGTCTCACCAAGGAAGCCGGGAAGATAGGCGATGAACTCGAGAAGATCCGCAAGAAGCTTGGCAATGAAAAGTTCGTTGCCAACGCCAAGCCGGAGATCGTCGAAGCCGAGCGCGAGCGCTTGGCCGAACTTGAGGCGGCCGCCGGAAAAATCGAGACCGCAATACAGCGCGTTCGCGACGTCGAATAGGGGAATCGATGGGATTCGCTCTATCCGAGGCGGATCCCAATTCTCATCACACACTCTCCCCAATGACGCTGTGGGAAACTCCCATTTTTGCCTGCCAAATACCCCAATTTCGTCATTTTTGAACGTCGTTGCATTTGCGCAACAACGGCTTATTTCGCTCAAAAAGTGCTGTTTTTGGCCCTAGCCCTTTCGGATTAGTTTGGAAAATTGCAAAACGTCGCGCGTTGAGGCGGCAAAATTCGTCGTTTTGCAAATGCGCTGCGTATCGATCAAAATAGTGGGCCGCTCAAGTCGTTGCACGTTTCGCGTGCTTTGTTACCTATTACGTATTAGTAATAATTTTGCTGAACGGTGTTGTTGTTCAGAACGCTTTTTGGACTTCGGGGAGGGGTTTTAATGTCAGGAGCAATATCTAAAATCTTGGGTGGGGCATTGCTCTTGACCAGTGTGGCCTCCGCTGCTCAAGCCGGGGGGCTTGAGCGCGGAGGTTATAACTGGGAACTGCTGTTCGAGCCGGGACGCTTCGCTTCGGAAGCCGGCGCGGTTTACGTGATGCCGGATCGCAAGATCGAGAACGCCCACGATACCAACCCTCGCGATGGCTCGGGCGGTCCTAAAACGTCTGTGGACGAAACCCCTGATTACACCGTTCCACGTTTTGGCGCGAAGGTCGGTTTGACCGACGATGCGGACTGCTTAGCCAGCTACAGTGAGCCATGGGGTGTCCATACGGAACCGGGCTTTGATTGGCAGGGTAACAATCAGAATATTGAAACCAAGATCAGAAGCCACAACTACGGCTTGACCTGTTCGTATCGGTTCGATGTGGGGAAGGGCCAGCTGCGCGCTATCGGCGGGGTATCCTATCAGGAAGTCTCTGGCTTCAAGCGGCGCATGGTGCTTGACCCCACTATTATCAATGGTGCTCTAAGTCGGCCCGGCAGGCCCTTCAACGCGACAGCCCTCGGTTTCGACGGCTCGGGCCTTCTTGACCTTGAGGCAGACGGCGTTGGTTGGCGTATTGGAGCGGCTTACGAAATTCCAGAGTATGCGTTTCGCGTTAGTCTGATCTATAACGCCGAAGTGGATCTCGGTCAGATCAATGGCACGGTTGACCTAACGGAAATTCCGGGCGTGCTGTCTGCTGTCAATCCGTTCTTCGGGAAGATAACTGACGTCTACGGCACTGCGACAATGCCGCAATCCGTTGATTTTCGTTGGCAGACGGGTATTGCGCCCGACTGGTTGGCGTTCGGCAACGTCAAATGGGTCGACTGGAGCGTTCTTGAAGTCATTGCATTCTGCCCGACCTCCACGAAATCGCTCGGTTCGTGTGGTCCGAGCTCGCCGTTTCGGCTTACGTCACTGGATCTGATGTTCCAGGATGGCTGGACGGTTGCTGCAGGCCTTGGTCACAAGTTCAATGACCAGTGGTCAGCTTCCGCTCAGCTCAGCTGGGATCGCGGCACCTCTACCGGCTTGACCACGCAAACAGACACCTATCTCCTGTCGAGCGGTGTCGCCTATGCACCGAACAAGAATGTCGAGCTTCGTGTTGGTGGCGCCATCGGCATGCTCACCTCCGGCTCCTACGGGCCCACGCCATGTCCGGGCACTCAGACTTGCGGCACCGACGTTACCTATGACTTTGGTGATGACCTCGTCACGGCGCTTTCGATCTCCGGCAAAGTCAAGTTCTGATCAAATCCCTGCAACGATAAGAGCCCGGCCACGTGCCGGGCTTTTTGTTGACCTGTTTCGGTTTTGCATCGACTAGGCCACTGATTTTGTGACGATTCAGCAACACTTATGCGTGATGATCCCCAGTGCGGGTATGGGGAACAAATTTGCCTATTTTGCGCCACAAACCCGGAGCACCTCGAATGGGCGGCGGAGAAACATCGAGTAATAGTGCTGATGCTCCGCACGGGGAAATGATGGACGCAATACTTATTCCGCATGGCAGCTTATCACGTCGTAATTTGACGTTTCGCCATCATTTTACTGACAGCCCTAGTATTGCCGGAAATCTGTCAAATGATTGCTGGAATGATGTGCAGAATTTCGAGGTTCCGGCCTTGGCTGCCCTGTCAGTGCAGCTCGCCGGGAATTGTGCCCGAGAGGTTGAAATGGCGCGCATTGATGCGGCGACGCAACTGATCTGGGCGAAGGAAGATTGCTGCCATGGTCATTGCTGATCGTCTTCGTGCGCCCGTGATCGGGATTGGCCTTCTGCTGAGCGCCATCACGGCGCCCTGCTTTGCGTTCGATACGCAGAATGAAGTGAAGGAGGACTCAAGCCCCTTCGCGCTCTTCAAGTTCGGTTTTTCCGCCTACAAGAATGGTCACAAGGACGAAGCCGTCAAAGCGCTGCGCTTTGCTGCGGAGAAGGGCCATCAGGGCGCCAACTGGAAGCTCGCCCGCATGTATGCCGAGGGCGACGGTGTAAAGGAAGACGACTACCAAGCCTACAAGATGTTTGAGCAGGTCATTCGTGAAGGCGCTGACCAGGGCACCCAGAACGAGAGCTACGTCGCCGACGCGCTTGTGGCGCTTGCCGGCTATCTGAAGCGCGGCATCCCGAATTCGCCGGTCGAAGCCAATCCCAACGCTGCCCGCGATCTCTATATGCAAGCCGCCTCGAACTTCGGTGATTCGGATGCTCAGTTTGAGCTCGGCAAGATGCTCATGAAGGGCGAAGGTGGACAATCCAATCCCAACCAGGCCGCCCGCTGGTTCCGCCTTGCTGCGCAGAAAGGCAATGCCGGCGCGCAGGCCATGTTGGGCAATCTCCTGTTCCAGGCCGGCAAGACAGTGCGTGGCCTTGCCATGATGACCGCGGCCCTCGAGCACGCCAGCAAACAGGATCGTGCCTGGATCGGCGATATCCAGGAACAGGCGTTCTCAATCTCCGACGAGGCTGACCGGCGGACCGCCATGGTGCTCGCCGAAGACATCATCAAGACCGGCGATTTCTGAGCGATTTGCTCGCAATCGATCGCGAGCAAATTATCGGCCACTCAAGCCGTCTCTACATTGTTGTGAGTGAGGAACGGATCGGTAATACTCGCGGCGCCGGTTTCCACATGTCCCGCGAAGCGACGCTGATAGACGCCATCGGGCTGGCCGCTTTCATTCACAAGTTCCACCGTAATATCGTACCAACCTGACCTGGTTTTGATTTCCTCAAACTTTGGGTTGCAGGAAAGTGGCTTGATAGAGCGGATCTTTGTCAATGGGACGCCATCGGCTGAACCAATCTTGTCATACTGAACGGTAATTTTAAGGAGATGATTTTTCGTACCATTGTTGACTGTCTTGAGCGTGACGTCCCCATTCGTCTGATAGAGGATCTCGACCTCGGGATCGACGTCGAGATCGGCATTTGCAGTGCCCCTGAACTGGCGCAAATAGCCGTTCGGCCCATAGATAGTGAGATTATACCCCTTGTCCGCAACATCCCAAGCATCCCGTAACGGCTCGCCCTTTATTACTGAATAACGCCGCGGCTTCTCATCCTTGAGCACGTAATCGTAGGCGTAGAAATAGGCCCCGGCTTTGCCGGCGTTCACAAAATCCACAACCAGTTGTTTTTTCTCGGCGTCAAAGTGCCCGTTGACATGAAACTCATAGGGAAGTGGACGTGCTCTGCGGGAATAATCAGAATTGCTGGTATTGTCTGTCCCAAATGTCAGGGCAGGGTTCTCAAGCTTGGGAAGAGCATTGGTGGTGGGAACGTTGGGCGGTGAAGAGGTACCTTTCTTGTTAACGAAAGGACCTTCCTTTGGATATTTTACGAATGCGGCATCGTTTTTGGAAAAATCGAATGCCGAGGTGAGGTCGCCTGCAATGGCACGACGCCAAGGAGTGATATTGCTCTCGTAGAATGGATTTTCCGTACCTGTTTTTTCACTTTCGAGACCGAAGCGTGTTTCGAGGAAGCGTAATGTCGAGGTGTGGTCGAACACTTCCGAGCATACCCAGCCGCCCTTGCTCCACGGCGAGACGATGAGCATCGGCACGCGTGGCCCGAAGCCGATAAACTGGCCCGGCCAGCGCCCGTCCGCCTTGTTGAAGAGTTCGCGATCAAGATCCGCCATCAACGATTCGGACATTTTGCCCGGACCGGATTTTCCGGTAGGCATAGGCGGGACGATGTGGTCGAAGAGACCATCGTTCTCGTCATAGTTGAGGATGAAGACGGTCTTGCTCCAGACATCCGGATTGGCGACGAGCGCGCCCAATACCTCATTGATGTAGTAGGCGCCATCTGTAACGGTCGCTTTCGGGTGCTCGCAGTTCCTATAGGGCGCGACGATCCAGGAAATATTCGGCAGCGCGTTGTTGACGACATCTTCGCGCAATTGCTTGATCGTGCGGTTCGTTACGCCTGATTGGACAAGCGCCGTCAACTTATCCAGATTGCCCTGGTAACGGACCGCTTTGCCGCTCTTGTCGATACCTTTGTAACAAACGCCCTCGACCCAATAGCACCCGGGTTCAGGATCGTTGCAGTAGGCAGCGAAGTAAGCGAGGTTATTTTCTTGATAGCAGTCGGTGGGTTCACCCGGCTTGCCGGTGCCTCCTTGATAGGTCCGCCAGGAGATTTTTTTCTTGGGGTCCGTCTGAGCCTGATTGAACTTCTCGATCCGTTCCGGATATGTCGTCCAGTCCGAAACGCGGCGCATCTTCGACGCCGGCGTTCCCGCTGGCAGGTCGATCGCCATGGGAGGCGTGGTGTCGTACGACGGCCAATAGGTCTCCGGATTTTCGAGCGACGGATTGGCGGTAGCACCCGATACGAGATATTGGCGGTTCGGTATCGTGTCACCATGGCAAGATACGAAATAATGGTCGCAGACGGTAAATGCATTTGCGAGGTAGCGGTGGTAGCTGATGTCCTTGTGCCTTAGATAGCTCATCGTCAGGACATCGCCTTTCGCGGCGATCCAGTTATCATAGCGGCCGTGGTCCCAGCAGGCCTGTCCGCTGTCGACGCCGTGATCGGTCCCACGGAGCGCTTCGCCGGTCTTGTCGTAATCGATCGGATAGGGCAGGACCTCTGCCGCGCCAAGCTCTACACCGCAGCGCTTCTTCTCGTTGCCGTCGGACAGTTTATCGGTAATAGGCTGATGGAACACGTCCTTACCAGTCGCGGGCGAGATGACCGGCCGCGGGTCGGTGAAGCCTCGCACACCGTTGTAGGTTCCGAAGTAGTGGTTAAAGGAGCGGTTTTCCTGCATCATGATGACGACGTGCTCGACATCCTTGATCGTGCCGGTCGCATTGTTGGGCTCGATGGCGAGAGCCTGCCGGATTGCAGGTGGTAGCATGCTGAGCCCCGCGACGCCGCCAGCGCTTACCCCCATCATTTCCATGAATTTGCGACGGCTCATCCGCTTGATGGTCCGATGATTAGTCAAGGTTGATCTCCAGTCGTGAAATACAAGTTTTTAAAGTATCGGCAGATACCACCGATCCGATAGGTCGTCATGAAATAGCGCGCACCCATACGTAATGGTATGGTCGCCCGTCAATGCAACTATAGTTTAGGAAAGCGTATATGTTCCCAGCATACAAACGCAGCTGAACAAATTGTTTCAGAAATATTTCAACTATATTGCGGAATTATTATATATCTCTTTGACTACTACGCGGCCTAGGCGATTGAAATCGCTACAGGCACGTGGTCGGAGGGCTTTTCCCAAGCGCGGACATGTTTCTCGATTGTTGCCGATTCCAAGAGATTGGTCGCTTCGGGCGACAGCATCAGGTGATCGATGCGGATGCCGTTGTTTTTCTGCCAGGCGCCTGCCTGGTAATCCCAGAACGTATAGATGCCGGCCTCCTCGCTCACATTGCGGACGGCATCGGTAAAGCCGAGATTTTCGAGACGACGAAATGCTTGTCGCGTCTCGGGCTGGAACAAGGCATCATTTACCCAGGCCTCCGGATTCTTTGCGTCTACGGGCTCGGGGATCACGTTGTAGTCGCCTGCGAGGATCAGAGGCTCTTCCAGCGTCAGCCTGTCTTCGGCCCAGCGTTCAAGGCGTGCCGTCCAGCTTAGCTTGTAGGGAAATTTTTCTGTGTTGATGGGGTTGCCATTCGGCAGATAGAGCGAGACGACGCGCAAGGGCCCTTTCTCCGTCGAAAAAACCGCTTCAATGAAGCGCGCCTGTTCATCACCGTCATCACCGGGAAGACCACGCGTAACTTCGTCCGGCGATTTCTTGGAGAGAATGGCGACACCATTAAAGCCCTTTTGACCATGGGTCTCGACATGGTAGCCGAGCGCTTCGATTTCGAAACGCGGAAAGGCATCGTCGACGGATTTGATTTCCTGCAGGCAGACGATGTCTGGGTTTGATTCCTGCAGCCACGTGCTGAGCACGTCGATGCGTGCCTTGGCGCCATTGATGTTCCAGGTGACGATTTTCATGGGGATTCCGCTCTGGGTTGCAATGGCAACGATATTGACGGGATATCAGATAGCGAAACTTGTTCCGCAACCGCAAGACGATGTGGCGTTGGGATTGCGTATCTGGAACGACTGTCCCATGAGGTCATCGATGAAATCGATCTCGGAGCCGCCGATATAGGGCAGGGAGATTGCGTCGATCAGCACCTTGGCACCCAGCTTTTCGATGACGATGTCATCCTCGTCCTGAGTCTCGACAAGATCGTACTTATAGGAAAAGCCGGAGCAGCCGCCGCCTTCCACCGAAATGCGCAGTGCGGTCTTTTCCGGTTCGGATTTCAAGATAGCCGATATGCGTTTTGCGGCGGCATCGGAGACAGAAATATTCACAGCGTCGGTCATTCTCTCGAGGTTCCTTTGCGGATGACTCCGCCCCATGCTCGGCCGGATTGACATTGCCATGTCACACCTTGCCATTCATCATATAGCATAGCTAAGAATTGGCGACTATGAAGTCAACGGCGCGCGGGTTCCTGCCAACACATGGCACCTGTGCGTGGCAAGGGAAATATCAGAAATGTCCATGCAGGGTATCGGTTTCGGCTATCGGGAGCGGGCACCCTATGCCTGCGATCCCGAAAAGAGCCGAGGCCGGCTTGTGCCCGAGAGTGAGAGCCCAACACGTACGGTTTTCCAGCGTGATCGCGACCGGATCATTCACTCGACGGCGTTCCGCCGGCTGAAACACAAGACACAGGTGTTTATCGCGCATGAAGGTGATCACTACCGTACACGCCTCACCCACACGATCGAAGTGGCGCAGATAGCCCGCGCTCTGGCGCGGTCTATGCGGCTCGACGAGGACCTTGCCGAGGCAATAGCGCTCGTCCATGATTTCGGTCACACGCCTTTTGGCCACACGGGTGAGGATGCGCTCAACGACAAGATGCGTGATTTTGGCGGTTTCGATCACAATGCCCAGTCGCTGCGAATCGTCACGAACCTCGAAAAGCGCTACGCCGATTTCGACGGCCTCAATCTCACCTGGGAGACGCTGGAAGGGCTGGTCAAACACAATGGGCCGCTGACCGACGCAAAAGGCAACGCGCTTGGCCATCCCGTGCCTGGACCGATTCTTGAATTCAACGCCCAGTTCGATCTCGAACTCGCGAACTTCGCGTCGCTCGAAGCCCAATGTGCGGCTATTGCCGATGATATTGCCTATAATGCGCATGACATTGATGATGGCTTGCGTTCGGGGCTCCTTTCGCTCGACGGCTTGGAGGACGTGGCCATTACTGGGGAGATCCTGCGCGCGGTGCGGAAGAAGTACCCGATGCTCGACGATGTGCGCACGGCACACGAGATCGTGCGGCGCCAGATTACCGTCATGGTCGAAGACGTCATTCGCAATGCGCAGGCCACTCTCGACGAAGTCAAACCTCGCGATACCGGCGACGTGCATGGTGCGGGCCGTACCATGGTCTGCTTTTCAGCCTCGATGCGGGAGCAGGAGAAATCGCTGAAGGCATTTCTCTATGAAAACCTCTATTTTCACGAGAGCGTCATGCGCGTGCGAAAATCGGCTGATTTGATTGTTCGCGAGCTGTTTGACGCCTATCTTGCGGACGCTCAATGCATGCCGGAGGGGTGGCGCGACGAAAGCGAGCAAGGCGATGCGACCGCCCGGGCTCGCCACGTCGCCGACTTTCTTGCCGGCATGACCGACACCTACGCCGTGCGGGAACACCGACGCCTGTTTGACCATACGCCCGATTTAGCTTAATGCGGGCGCAAATTGCGGTAGGTTTACCGCTCAATCTTGCCAAAACCCAAAACGAGTATGACGTCATGAACATCTTCGCCGATTTCGACGCGCGGATCAAAAAAGCCCTGCAAGCGCTTGAACTCAAGACAACGGAAGGCGCCGAAATCGATCTATCCCGTGTGGGCGTAGAGCCTCCGCGCGACGCGAGCCATGGCGATATTGCGACCAATGCGGCAATGGTGCTGTCGAAGGCCGTCGGGCAAAATCCGCGTGAACTGGCCGTTCGGATCGGCGATGCGCTGAAAAGCGACCCCGATGTCGGGAGCGTCGATGTTGCGGGGCCGGGTTTTATCAATCTTAGGTTGAAAGATACCTATTGGCACAGGCAATTGGCCGTTATGCAGAGCGCTGGCCTCGACTATGGGCGCTCGCAGCTTGGCTACGGCCACCGCGTCAACGTCGAATATGTTTCTGCCAATCCAACAGGGCCGATGCATGTCGGACACTGCCGTGGCGCAGTCGTCGGCGACACTTTGGCAAATCTGCTCAAGTTCGCCGGTTATGACGTCGCCAAGGAGTACTACATCAACGATGCCGGCGCGCAGATCGACGTGTTGGCGAATTCGGTCATGCTGCGCTATCGCGAGGCACTCGGCGAGCCGATCGGGGAGATACCCGCCGGGCTCTATCCGGGTGACTATCTCGTTCCCGTCGGTCAATCGCTTGCAAGCGATTTCGGCACCAAACTTCTGGAGGTGCCGGAGGAGGATGCCCTTGCAATCGTCAAGGAGCGGACGATCGACGCCATGATGGCGATGATCCGCGATGACCTCGCCTCGCTGAACGTGCATCATGACGTGTTCTTCTCGGAACGGACGCTGCATGCGAATAATGCTAAGCTGATCCGTTCGGCGATCAACGACCTGACGTTGAAGGGCCACGTCTACAAGGGCAAACTGCCGCCGCCGAAGGGACAACTCCCCGAGGATTGGGAGGATCGCGAGCAGACTCTGTTCCGGTCCACTGATGTTGGCGACGATATTGATCGGCCGCTGGTGAAGTCTGATGGACAGTTCACTTACTTCGCCGCCGACGTCGCTTACTTCAAGGACAAGTATGACCGTCATTTCGACGAGATGATTTATGTGCTTGGTGCCGACCACGGCGGCTACATCAAGCGGCTCGAGTCGCTGGCACGCGCCGTTTCCGGCGGCACGGCGAAGCTCACGGTGCTCATCTGCCAATTGGTCAAGCTCTATCGCAACGGCGAGCCCGTCCGCATGTCGAAACGTTCTGGCGAGTTCGTCACACTACGCGATGTCGTCGAGGAGGTGGGGCGCGATCCTGTCCGCTTCATGATGCTTTACCGGAAGAACGATGCGCCGCTAGACTTCGATTTTGCCAAGGTAACCGAGCATTCGAAGGACAATCCCGTCTTCTATGTCCAGTATGCATCCGCTCGGTGTCACTCGGTATTCCGGCAGGCGTTGGAGCAGCTTGGTATCGGTGAAGAGGCCTTGGCCGGCAGCGCGCAGCATTTCGGGCTGCTGACCGACGAAAGCGAGATTGCCCTCATCCGCAAGCTCGCCGAATATCCCCGGTTGATCGAAACGGCGGCTCTCCATCAGGAGCCGCACCGGCTTGCTTTCTACCTTTATGACCTTGCCAGCGCACTCCACATACAGTGGAACAAAGGCACCGAAAATCCGGACTTACGTTTTATTAAGGTTAACGATCCAAACTTGTCAGAAGCCAGGCTAGGGCTGGTTCAGGTTGTTTCGAAAGTCTTGGCGTCCGGATTGACAATAATAGGTGCGGACGCTCCGACCGAAATGCGCTAAAATCGGGTATAACACGGTATAAACCGCCGAAAAGCGTAGCAATTCTGACAACTTTTGCCCACATTGCGCTGGTAAGGCCAATGCGAGACGTTTGCGGACGTCCCACAGTTGAGTACAGGATTAACGCTATGGCGGACAATATTATTCAGCGTTCTCACCGGCAGGACGATTCGCGATTCGGCAACGACGATCCTTTGATGGAGCTTTCCCGCATCATGGGAACCTCCGATCAAGGGCATGATGCCGCGTCCAACGACGCCTTCGCCTTGGACCTCGAACGCGAACTCATGGGGGGCTTCGACGAGCCAACGCCCGTGCAGTCCGCCACGAAAGTTCCGGACCCCTATCAGCAGGCTGAAGATGATCGCCATGCGGTGGAAGATTTCCAGGATGCCATCGAACGCGAACTTGCGAGCGATCCGAATTACGGCCACCATGAGGCCGCTCCAATACCGTCATCGTCCTATGCGGAACCCGATTATGCCGATTACGAGCCCGGTCTGTCCTATGCAGATAATGAGGCAGGTGAGGGGCGTTCGGTTGTCGATGCGCCCTCGATAAGCCTCGAGGACGAACTTGAGAACCTTCTCGCTGGATCGCCGCAGCCAGTGGTGCAGCGTTCGGTCAATGCCTCCTGGGGTTATGGATCGCAGGCGCAAATGGCCGGTCGTGCGGATCATCCGGCGCCGTCGATTGCCCGGGCCATGTCATATCAGCAGCCGGTCGCGCAACCAGCACCGGAGCATACCGATTACGATGCCCCGGAACCGGTTGACTACGGTGCGCCCGAGCCAACATCGCAGAGCTACGAAGCAACCGACGAGCAGCTACACACTGCCGAGGATGAGTTCGACTCCGACGCATTGATGGCAGCATTTGACGATTTCGACGTCTCGGCAGAAACCGAGGGTGAAGAAGTCGCCGAGAGCCAGCCGGTATTCCCGCTCTATCAGGCTGTCGAACAGTCTGTCGAGGCGGCGCCCGTGCGCGAGCAATTGGAAGTTCCCGTCGGAATGCCAGTGGCGAGCTCGCCGAAGGTTCCGGAAGTTCACGATTTGCACGATTACGCCGATGAGCTCGATCGGGCTGCATCGGCGATCGACAGCGCGCCTGATGTCGATACGATCTCGGTCACTGAAAATCGCGTCGATTTCACTGAAGCGCTCGATCTTCCGGAAGTTCACTATGAGGAAGACGTTCCGGAACATCATGCGCTCGGCGAACTTGAGAGCGAATTTGCCGAGGTCTTCGGTTCGATCGAGGCTGAGGAGGCGCGTTCGAGCCAAGCCGTAGCTGAAGAACCCATCAAGGCCGAGCCGGAAGAAGACGAATATGCCGACATATTCGCTGACGTCTTCGGCAACAAGGCTGAACAGGGTCAGTACAGTCCGGCGGGCTATGCGGCAGCAGCCGGCGTTGCCGCCATGGGCGTCGCGGCAGCCGGTGCCCGCCAGCAACACGCAACGCCGGCCTATGGTCCCGAAGAGGACAATGATTTTGGCTACGATCCGCGCCGTGACAACGTCGATATCGCTGCAACGCCCTACGGCGAGAAGTCGAAGCTCCGCAGCAGCCTGTTTGTTCCGGGTGTTGCCGCCGCCGTCGTGCTCGTCGCCGTTGCCGGTGCCGTTGCCTATAAATGGACCGGCAGTTCGGGCGGTGATCCGGTGGTCATCATGGCGGACAAAACTCCGATCAAGGTCCAGCCGGAGACAACCAGCACGGCAGTCGTGCCTAATCAGGACAAGGCTGTCTACGACAAGGATGCAACAGCCGCACCCACTGCGCCGAAACAGGATCAGCTTGTGACCACCCGTGAAGATCCGGTCGATCTTGCCCCCGACGAAGATGTCGAGGATCCGGCAACGGACAAGGTAGACGCCAGGGTCGATCCAGCGGAGCAGGATACCGCTGCCGATGATCAGCCGCCTGCGGCAAATACCAATACGTTGGCGCCCCGCAAAGTTCAGACCATGGTGGTCAAGCCAGACGGAACGATGGTTGCATCGATCCCGCAGAACGATCAGGCTCTCAGCAACGGTCCTGCCGCTGCCCCAGCTGATCGCCCCGCAGACGCTGCGCCGGTAGGTAGCACGGCTCCGGCCGCGCCGCAGATGGCCGACACCTCAGGCGATGACGACGCGATCGGCGCATTGGTTCAAGGCGATGATGCACCCGCAGCGCCGGCGCAAGCCGCCGCTCCGCAGCCGGAGGCGGTCAAGCCAGCCAAGGCCCCCGCTGCCGCCAAGGTTGCGTCGAAGCCGGTCGAGACGAAGAAGATCACACAAGAAACGGTCGCATCGGTCTCCGCGGCACCAAAGAATGCGCCGGTTGTGGATCGTCCTTCCGATCAGCCCGTCGATATCGTCGACCGCGTCCCGCCAAAGAATGCCGGTGGACAACAGATCGCCTCTGCCGCCCCGGCTGCGGGCAGCTATCTGATCCAGATTGCATCGCAGCCGAACGTCGAGGGTGCGCAGAAGACCTACGCTTCCCTGTCGCAGAAATACGCCGGTGTCATCGGCGGTCGCGGGGTTGATATCAAGCAGGCGGAGATTGCCGGCAAAGGCACGTTCTTCCGGGTACGCATCCCGGCGGGCTCCAAGTCCGATGCGATCAATCTATGCACGAAGTACAAGGCCGCTGGCGGCAGTTGCTTCGTAACACACTAATCGGTTGAACATCGATTGAGAAAAGGCGGCTGCGGCCGCCTTTTCCTTTTTTGCGTTGAGGAAGTAGACTTCAGGAATGAGCGAATCAAAAGCATGGATTGCCGGTACTGCCGGATTGAAGCTGACCCCCGATGAAATTGTGTTTTTCCGCGACGAGCGCCCATGGGGTTTTATTCTTTTTGCCCGGAACGTCAGCGAGACGGCGCAGGTCGAGGATCTTTGCGCGCATCTGCGCGACCTCGTCAATCGCGATGAGGCACCCGTTCTGATTGATCAGGAAGGTGGACGCGTGCAACGGCTGCGCCCGCCGCTGGCACCAAACTATCCGTCCGGATCGGCGCTTGGGGCCCTGTATCGCGAGAACGAGGAGGAGGGCCTGCGGTCTGCCTGGCTATTGTCGCGCTTGCACGCGTTCGATCTTTTAAGGCTCGGCATCGATGTGGATTGCCTGCCTGTGCTCGACGTTCCCGTCGAAGGCGCGAATGATGTCATCGGCAGCCGTGCCTACGGCAAGGAACCGGAGATCGTCACGGCTATGGGAAGGGCCGCGGCAGAAGGTTTGCTGGCTGGCGGCATGTTACCGGTTATGAAACACATGCCTGGCCACGGACGGGCCCTTGCGGATACCCATCACGAACTGCCGACGGTGGCGACACCGTTCGACGAGCTTGCCGAACATGATTTCGCGCCGTTCCGCGCTCTTGCGGACTTGCCGATGGCGATGAGCGCGCACGTGATCTTTTCCGCGATAGATCCGAAGAGCCCCGCAACCACCTCCGGCAAGGTGGTGGAGGAAGTCATTCGTGGCCATATCGGTTTCAACGGGCTGCTCATGCGTGACGACATCTCCATGAATGCACTTTCTGGGGA
>NZ_JBBNAM010000280.1:0-1748 GCF_037994425.1 Phyllobacterium sp. | reverse complement strand
TGGAAGTCGTAATATAGGCCTTGAAATGGCGGCGGCTTTGTGGAATGTACGCCCCCGAACGTAGGGGAGTAGCTCAGTTGGTAGAGCGGCGGTCTCCAAAACCGTAGGTCGCAGGTTCGAACCCTGTCTCCCCTGCCAACGCATAATCTGCCGGGACACGATTGGATGGTGTCGCCGACAGATGTTTGGAAAAGAAGCGATCCGGGGACTTGTGTTTTTCCGGAATCGGTTCTATGTAACGTCAACAGACACGCGGTGCGTGGAGCTGAACGCTCAGCTTTACGGACCGTAATGGTGTGGACAGATGGTGTTGTAACAAGTGCAACACAGAATGTTTACAGCACAATGACACGCACGAGCGGTAAATGGCATCCAAAACGAATCCGATAACTTTTTTTCAGCAAGTGCGCGCTGAAACCGCAAAGGTCACATGGCCTTCGCGGCGCGAGACGCTCATTTCCACCGCGATGGTGATGGTAATGGCGGCTTTTGCTGCGGTCTTTTTTTTCGCGGCCGATCAGTTGATGGCATTCGGGATCGATCTCGTTCTCGGTCTTGGTCGTTAACGCAGGCTGAACAAAAATCGGGATTGGGAATAAGTAATGACCGCGCGCTGGTATATCGTTCACGCCTATTCGAATTTTGAAAAGAAGGTCGCAGAGTCGATCGAAGAAAAGGCAAGACAGAAGGGTCTGTCGCATCTTTTCGAGAAGATCCTCGTGCCGACCGAGAAAGTGGTCGAAGTGCGTCGTGGCCGCAAGGTCGACGCCGAGCGCAAGTTTTTCCCGGGCTATGTCCTGGTTCGTGCCGATCTGACGGATGATGCCTATCATCTGATCAAGAATACGCCGAAGGTGACCGGGTTCCTCGGTTCCGACAACAAGCCGATCGCGATCTCCGATAAGGAAGCCGACCGCATCCTGACCCAGGTCCAGGAAGGCGTCGAGCGTCCGAAGGCTTCGATTTCGTTCGAGATCGGCGAGAGCGTTCGCGTTGCCGATGGTCCGTTCGCTTCGTTCAACGGCACCGTGCAGGAAGTCGACGAAGAGCGTTCGCGCCTCAAGGTGGAAGTTTCGATTTTCGGCCGCGCTACGCCGGTCGATCTCGAGTTTGGTCAGGTCGAAAAGGTCTGATCATTTTGCGGCCCCAAGCCGCGTGCCACGTCTGTGGCAAACATGGTGGGAGGTGAGGCGATCTCAAGCCGGATCCCCGACCCGCACCACCAAACTGCAACCGCCGGCTTACCGGCACAATGAAAAGGCAGAGAAGTTATGGCTAAGAAAGTAGCAGGCCAGCTCAAGCTGCAGGTTTCGGCAGGATCGGCAACGCCATCCCCGCCGATCGGACCGGCACTTGGTCAGCGCGGCATCAACATCATGGAATTCTGCAAAGCGTTCAACGCGCAGACGCAGGAACTGGAAAAGGGCTCGCCCATTCCGGTCGTCATTACCTATTATCAGGACAAGTCCTTCACGTTTGTGATGAAGACGCCGCCGGTGTCTTATTTCCTGAAGAAGGCTGCAAACCTGAAGTCCGGCTCGAAGGAGCCAGGCAAGACGGTTGCTGGCAAGATCTCGCGCGACAAGGTCCGTGAAATCGCGCAGGCGAAGATGAAGGACCTGAACGCTGCGGACGTTGAAGCCGCAATGCGCATGGTCGAAGGTTCTGCCCGTTCGATGGGCCTGGAAGTGGTGGGCTAAGACGATGGCAAAACTTTCAAAGCGTGTAGCGAAGGTTCGCGAAGGCGT
>NZ_JBBNAM010000279.1:0-5459 GCF_037994425.1 Phyllobacterium sp. | reverse complement strand
ATCGACGATTTTCTCGTCGGCCAGAACGATGTCTCAGATCAGCTGCTGATACCCGAGAAGCTTTATGGCCGGGAGGCCGAGATTGCAGTTCTGCTCGCAGCTGCCAGGCGGTCCATGGTCGACGGCGCGTGTGAGCTGGTGCTTGTGTCGGGTTATGCCGGTATCGGAAAGTCTTCCATCGTCAATGAACTACACAAGGTGCTGGTGCCGCAACGCGCTCTCTTTGCTGTCGGCAAATTCGACCAGTATAAGCGCAATATTCCTTACGCAACGCTAGCCCAGGCGTTTCAGGGACTTGTTCGCCAACTGCTCAGTAAAAGCGACGCGGAACTGGCGGGGTGGCGCAAAGAGCTGTTGGCGGCTTTGAGTCCAAACGGGCAACTCATGGTCTACCTGATACCAGAACTTGCTATCATCCTCGGCGAGCAGCCTCCTATACCTCCGGTTGATCCACAAACCGCACAGGCTCGCTTCCATCTGGTATTCCGTAACTTCCTGGGCGTCTTTGCCAAGCCCGAACATCCGCTTGTGATCTTTATCGACGATCTTCAATGGCTGGATACGGCAACGCTGGATCTGCTGGAGCGCCTGATCACAGATCCGCATGCACATCACTTGATGATCATCGGGGCCTATCGTGACAACGAGGTTGGCGAGGAACATCCGTTATCCAATACGCTCACATCAATTCGCCATTCACGAGGAGCAATTTCCGAAATCAAGCTTGGTCCGTTGAAGGCCGCTCATTTGGCACAGCTGTGTGCCGACGCTCTTGTTGCGGACACTCAAAAGACGCGCCCGCTGGCAAAGCTGTTGCTTGAGAAGACGGGAGGCAATCCGTTCTTCGCGATTCAATTCATCACGGCCCTGGCTGACGAGCGGCTGATTACATTCGATCCCGAAAGCTCAAGCTGGCATTGGGACATCCGTCTGATCCGCGCCAAGGGCATCACCGATAATGTGGCTCAGCTGATGTCGGCAAAGCTCAATCGTTTTCCATTCGCAACCCAGAAGGCATTGGGATTGCTGGCGTGTCTCGGGAGCGCTGCAAATGAAGGGATGCTCGCACGCGTTTTGGAAAAGTCGGACGACCAGGTTCGCGCAACATTCAAAGATGCCGTTCAGGCTGGACTGCTCTTCCACGCAGGTAGCACCTTTGCCTTTACGCACGACCGCGTTCAGGAAGCCAGCTATGCATTGATCCCGCACGCCGATCGCGACGCCGCGCATGTTCGGATCGGCAGGATCTTGCTGTCTGAGACGCCATCCGCCGAGCTCGAGGACAATATTTTCGAGATAGTTAGTCAGTTCAATAGATCCGGTAATGCCATCAATAGCCCATCCGAACGCGAGCGAGTGGCGGATTTGAATTTGATCGCTGGAAAGCGCGCCAAATCTTCTGGCGCTTATGCCTCTGCGCAAACCTATTTTGCCACCGGCCGTGCGTTGCTGGGCCGTGATAGCTGGGAGCACCAGTACGAGTTGACGCTTGACCTCGAATTGCAGCAGGCAGAATGCGAGATCGTAGGAGGAGAACTGGTTACGGCAGAGCAACGGCTCGCCGCTCTCTTTGAACACACACGCGGTCTGACCGACCAGGCCAACGCTGTTTGCCTATCCCTTTTGCTATACTTCACCACCGGCAGGAATGAGCGCGCCGTCGAGGTTGCGCTGGAATTTCTCTCGCGCGTGGGCATCATGTGGTCATCACGGCCCGGTGAGGCAGAAGTGCGCCAAGAATATCTTGAGATGCACCGCCAGCTGGCACTGCGTCCCATTGAAGATCTGATCGAGCTGCCCGCTATGAGCGATCCCAATTGTATCGCCACAATGTCGGTGCTGATGGAGCTTTTTCCCGCAGCATACGCGGTAGACAGGTACCTTTTGGAACTCGTGCTTTTGCGCATGACCAACCTCAGTCTCGAGCACGGCAATTGTGAGAGCTCGAGTGTAGCCTATTCCGCGCTGAACATGGCGCTTGGTTCGCATTTCAATGACTACACGACCGCTCACAGTCTCGGAAAACTTGGGTGTCAGCTGGTGCAGCGCCGCGGTGCGGACCGCTACAAGGCCCGCGTTTATTCCTGCTTTGCCGCATTCACGATGCCCTGGATCGAGCACCTGCCATTATGCCAGCCAATGATGACGCATGCCTTTGAGGTCGGTAAATCCATGGGCGATATGGCCTTCGCCGCATACAATGCCAGAAATCTGATCACGCACCTTCTGGTTTCCGGTGCGCCGCTGGGCGAGGTGCAGCGGGAAGCCGATCAAATATTTACTTTCGCCAAGGGGCTGCAGCTCGGTCTTCCGGCAGAGCGTTTCATAGGACAGCTCGGTTTGGTCAAAATGCTTCGTGGTATACCCACCGAATACACGCCCGCCGACGAAGAATGGGGCCGTCAGAATGTCGAGGGCGCGCCCGGGCTGGCCATGATGGTGTGTTATCATTGGGTATTCAGGCTGCAGGAACGATATTTCGCGGCCGATATTCCGGCAGCGTTGGAAGCGGCCGCCCACGTACGTGGGGTCGAATGGACGATGCGGTCGTCGATCGAGGAGGCGGAATACAACTTCTATGCCGCGCTCGCATGCGCTGCCGCAATTGATACAGCCTCCAAGGAGCAACGAGACAGCCATTTGCAGTCTCTGTCCGAACACTATGAAAGGATCGATATCTGGGCCGAAAACTGCCCGGAAAATTTCGCCAATCGCAGAGCATTGATAGCTGCGGAAATTGCGCGGATTGACGGGAAGGACCTCGAAGCCCAGAAGCTTTACGAGGAAGCCGTACGTCTGGCGCGCGTGCACGGCTTTGTACACAACGAGGGGCTGGCAAACGAGCTGGCGGGCCAGTTCTACGCAGAGCGCGGCCTGGACACCGTCGCCTATGCCTACCTTTCCAATGCACGCGACTGCTATGAGCGGTGGGGTGGATTGGCCAAAGTCAAACAACTTGACATGCGTTACCCGGATCTGCCCGCACGCGCCTTGCGCGTATCCACAACCACAACGATTGACACGCCCGTCACGCAACTTGATGTCGCAACCGTGGACAAAGCTTCGCAAACCCTCTCGAGCGAGATGATTTTGCCGAGTTTGCTCGAAAAGCTGATGCGCCTTGCGGTGGAGCACGCGGGAGCGGAGCGCGGCCTGCTTATTCTATTGGACGCAGATGAGCCTCATATCGAAGCGAAAGCGACGACCAGTCGCGGCCGGGTCGAAGTCACTGTTCAAAAGCTTCCGGTAACGCCCTCTGATCTCGCGCAATCGGCGCTCCAGTACGTGTTGCGGACGCGTGAACGTCTCGTGCTCAATGATGCGTCGACCGAAGCACTCAATTTTGAAGACGAGTATCTCCTCCAGAACCGACCCAGATCGGTACTTTGCCTTCCTATCTTCAAGCAGACGAAGGTGATCGGGGCGCTCTATCTGGAGAACAATTTGACCACATCCGTATTCACCTCAGACCGCGTAGCGGTACTTGATTTTCTCGCATCCCAGGCAGCGATCTGGCTGGAAAATGCCCGGCTTTACTCCGACCTGCGGCGAAGCGAAGCCTGGCTGCGCGAGGCGCAGCATCTCAGTCTGACCGGGAGCTTCTACTGGCGTGTGGACCTGGACACTGTCGAGTTCTCGGAGCAAACCTTTCGCATTTACGAGCTTGACCCGAGCGTAACCGTAACGAGTGCATTGATCGCCTCCCGTATCCACCCTGAAGACCTTCCGCTTGTCCAGGAAATGGTCGATATCGCGCGAGGACCCGGAACTGACCTTGACTACGTTTACAGGGCGCGCATGCCAGACAAGTCGGTAAAGCACCTCCACCTTGTCGCCCACGGGACCCGCGACAAGGATGGTCAGCTGGCCTATATCGGTTCAATCCAGGACGTCACCCGAGCGTACCAGACAGAGGAGGCCCTCGGGAAAGCGCGGTCCGAGCTCGCCCATGTGGCTCGCATTACGACTCTTGGCGTCCTGACCGCCTCCATCGCGCACGAAGTCAACCAACCTCTTACGGGCATCGTGACCAATGCAAGCACATGTCTTCGGATGCTGGCCGCCGATCCTCCAAACCTCGAAGGTGCACGTAGAACAGCTGAACGCTCGATCAGAGACGGACACCGTGCGGGTGACGTGATCAAGCGATTGCGCTCACTCTTTGGAAATAAGGACACCACGACCGAATTCGTCGATCTGAATGAAGCGGCACGAGAAGTAATCGCGCTTTCATCCAGCGAACTTCAGCGCAACCGCGTGAACGTCCAAACTGATCTGGACGGTGGTTTGCCTCTTGTCATGGGTGATCGCGTTCAGCTCCAGCAGGTCATATTGAACCTGATCCTTAATGCGTCCGACGCGATGAGTGATGTTCAGGATCGTTCGAGGAGATTGTTGGTTCGAACCGAACTCGACGAAGAGGGCGGCGTGCGCCTTTCGGTGCAGGATACGGGCACCGGTCTTGATCCTCAAAGTGTGGAACGACTTTTCGAAGCTTTCTACACAACCAAGGATGGAGGTATGGGAATGGGATTATCCGTCAGTCGCTACATCATCGAAAGCCATCGTGGCCGCCTTTGGGCCAGGTCAAATGACGATTATGGATCTAGCTTCTTTTTCAGGATTCCCCAAGCAACTGACACACTGGCGTCCGACCACAATCTGGGTTCCATCCAATCTTCTTCTTTAACGCATACTGAACCGAAATAAGGCATCGATGATGACCAAACGTACCCTTGTCTCGATTATCGATGATGATCAATCTGTGCGTGAATCGCTGCCAGACCTCTTGGAAGCACTTGGCTTCGCAGTCCAGGCGTTCTCGTCGGGCGAAGGATTTCTGGCATCCCCTTGGGTTGACAAAACCGAGTGCCTCATTCTCGACATCGCCATGCCGGGCATGTCCGGTCCCGAGGTCCAACAGATATTGAAGCGACGTGGTTCGAAGATTCCCATTATTTTCATCACCGCTCATGGTGATGACGCGGTTCGTCCGCAAATGCTGAAACTCGGCGCGGTGGAATGTCTGTTCAAACCATTCAGTGACACGGCGCTTCTTGGTGCGATCAATGCCGCTTTGCGACAGGAATGATGATGAACATGTTGCGGAAACCTGTCAGGCATGTTGATATCGGTTACAGCGAGGGCTTGGGGACATTGTCAATGTCCGATATCGTACCAACCGTATATATTGTTGATGATGACATTTCGGTGCGTGAATCGCTCGAGGAATTGGTCAGGCATGAAGGTTGGCAGCCTCAAACATTTGCATCAGCAGAATCGTTCCTCTGGCACCCCAAAATGGCTACTCCAAGTTGCCTCATCCTTGACGTTAATCTGCCGGACCTTAGCGGTTTGGATCTACAGAAGCGCGTTGCGTTGGATGAAATCGACATTCCCATAATATTCATCACCGGCTTTGGCGACATTCCGATGTCTGTCCAGGCCATGAAAGCAGG
>NZ_JBBNAM010000278.1:0-3956 GCF_037994425.1 Phyllobacterium sp. | reverse complement strand
GTTGATCACATCAAGGGTTGCTGTGCGCATATAGCGGCTCCAGACGGCGACATCCACCAACGCCAGCACCATGCTCGGCATGATCAGATGCTTGGCGTAATCGAGGATCGATCCGTCACCGATCGTGTACATGTTGCCTGCAGGCAACCAACCGAGTTTCAGCGAGAAAATGTAGATGGCAACGAGCCCGAACCAGAACGTTGGAATCGACAGCGCCACCATTGCCCCGACGGTCGCCGTGTAGTCGAATATCGAATAGCGTTTGGTCGCGCCTTTAATGCCGACCCATGTGCCGATCGTCACTGAAATGAGGCTGGCAGTGCCCATAAGCAGCAAGGTGGCGCCGAAATGGCCACCAATGACGTCAAGAACGGGGCGTCCATCTCGAAATGAGCGTCCCCAATCGCCGCGAAGCAGCCGCCAGGCCCAGTCCGCATATTGCACGACGAGGGGGCGATCGAGCCCCATCTGTGCTGATATCCGGTCAAGATCGGCCTTTGTCATGCCGGGCGTCAGAGCGAACTGCGACAGGGGTCCGCCTGGTGCAAGATTGAGTACGGCAAATCCGATGATGGATACGAGCACGAGCAGTACAAGACTTTGACCGAGTCTGTTCATGAGGTATCGGGTCATGGCGTCATTTCTCCGATGAACGGAACGGTATAAGACGAGGTTGGCCGGATGCCGACAGCGGGCAAGCCCGCTCTCGGCATCACAGGAATCAAGCCTCTTCCCAATACCAGCTGCCAACGTTCCATGAGTCGATGCGATTGTTCACATTCGGCGTGAAACCGGTCATCCCCTTCTTGCGGCCACGGATGGTGGCGTATTGGAAGATCGGCAAGAAGGGCAGATCGCTTCTTATGATCTCCTGGATCTTCAGGTAGGCCTTTTTGCGTTCCTCCGGAACAAACACGTGGCCGCCCTCGCCCAGGAGCTTGTCGACTTCAGGGTTGGAATATTGCCAGGTATTTTGGCCGGCGCCGCCTTTCGCATTGATCGAGCTCGTTAGGAAATAGTCGGATGTGTCTGGATCGGGACCGGTGAGAAAATCGAGCCCGACGACGACGGAATCGAATTTGGATTGCATCCAGTATTCGCCCCACATTACAGCCGGCGGCAAGTTGGATATCGTCATCTCAACGCCGATATCCTTGAATGACTGCTGCATATACTGCTGGACCTGCTCACGGATATGGTTGCCTGCCGTGGTTGAATTGGAGAACGACAGCCGCACGCCATCCTTGGCGCGTATGCCATCCTCGCCTGGTTTCCAGCCGGCGTCGTCCAGAAGCTTCTTGGCCTTCTCGATATCGAATTCGTGCTTTGGAAGGTCTGGATTGAAATAGAAGGACTGCTGCGGCATGTAGCTTTCCGTCGGTGCCGGAAGGCCATAGTAGAGCGCGTCGATAATCGTCGCCTTGTCGAGCGCGTAATAGAGCGCCTGGCGAACCGCAAGGTCCTTGAACTGCGGCCTGTCCATGTTGAAGGTCACCGATTCGACCGTTCCACCGGGCACAACCTGCACTTGCTTGCCCTCGAGGGTCTTTGCCTCGTCGTAGTGGTCGGGCGTGATCCACTGCAGGCCGGTGACGTCGATATCCCCGGTCTTGAACTGGGTGTAGAGAACGGTGAGATCGGGGATATATTTGTAGATAACCCGCTCCAGATAGGGGCCTTCCCCATAATAGTCGGTGTTGGCGGCAAGTTCGATATGGTCGCCGGCGACGCGCTCCACCCACTTGAATGGACCCGTGCCGACAGGCGCATTGTTAAACGCAGCATTGTTCCTGTCCGCCTCAGGCTCCAGAATATGCTTTGGGACGATGAAGGTCGCCGCAAGGATCGATGGATAGGGCGCATAGGGCTTGTCCATCCGCCAGGTGATTTCGTTCGGTGATACGACCTTGATGTCGCGTACAAGATCGTGGCCGGCGCGGCGCGCGCTGCGGAAGTCCTTGTCGACGACGAGTTCAAGGGTAAACTTGACGTCCTCGGCGGTGAACGGCTTGCCGTCATGCCATTTGACATCGTCACGCAGTTTGACCTTCCAGTTCAGTCCGTCAGCTGAAATTCCCCCGTTTTCGACCGTCGGCACCTCGAGTGCAAGTGCAGGCGTGAATTTTCCCTCCGGGTCGACATTGAACAGTGGATCGAAGACGCTGAAGTGGATGCCCTCATCGACCTCAATGTGAAGCAGGTGCGGGTTAAAAACCGTCGGCTCCTGGGAAAACCCGATGATGACCTGGCCTTTCGGCGCAGCAGGTGGACCAGCAAAGGCCCTGTCCCGGCCGAGAATGCCCGGTGCAACCAGGCCGGCTGCCCCGGCAAAGCCCATCAGTGCCAATGCCTGCCGGCGGGTCGGGTGAAATATTGGATTTTTTTGCTTGTCAGACATGCTGTTTCCCTTCTTATTGGTTGTTCAATGTTCCAGTTTGCATGCTGTCTGCCCAACTGCAGACCATCGATCCGGTACGGCTCCTCAACCGCACCAATTCAAAACCCGCTGATCGGGCGTACCTTCGAGCCATCGCTGAAGCGGGAGAAGCGAAAATCCTTGGGGTCGACGACGGGTGGACGGCCCGTCACGATATCCGCCATCAGCCGCCCTGCGCCCGGTCCTATGCCGAACCCATGGCCGGAGAACCCCGTGGCAATGTGAAAGCCCGGGATCTGATCGACCGCCGAAATCACGGGAACGGCGTCGGGGGTTACGTCGATGTAGCCGGCCCAGCGCTGGGCAATCTCGGCCTTGTTGAAGATCGGAAATGCCGCCCGCAAGCTCTTGAACGCCCGGTCGGACATGTCGAGCGAGGGTTTCGGGTCAAGGACGCGATGATATTCGAAAGGACTTGCCTCATCCATCGTCCAGCGTGTCGGGATACGGATTTCGTCGAAAAACCGCCCGCCAAATCGAAATGACAACGAGCTCCATTCCATCCGTAACGCCGGCAGAAACCTCTTTGCATATTTGAACGATTTGGGGACGATATCGACAATGTTCTCGTGACCCGAGGCAACGGTGTATCCACCGTCCTGGCGCCGGCGTATGGCGAAATCTTTCGACCAGAGCGCAGATTCGGGCCCGCCCTCGAGCGGTTTCGTACGCAGGACCGTGTTCATGACCTTCAGTTGCGGCAAGTCGATGCCGCTATTGCCGCAAAACAGGTTTGACCAGGCGCCGCCGGCAAGTACGACGGCATCACAGGCGATCCGGCCACGCTCCGTGACGACGCCGGAGATTTTGCCCGCTGAAGTTTCGATGCCGCGAACGGCGCATTCGGTCAGGAGCGCGGCACCTTTTTCCCGCGCAGCTTCGGCAATCGCCGGCGCGGCCTTCTGCGGCTCGGCACGGCCGTCGGCCGGCGTATACAAGGCCCCCTTGACCTTGATTTGCCCGCCAGGGAGGAGCGCGTCGAGCTCCTTGCCGCTGATCATGCGGCTTTCCATTTGATACCCTTCGAGATTCTTGCCCCAACGCGCGTGCTGGTCGTAGGACTTGTCGTCAGGGCAGGCAAAAAGGATGCCGGCTCGCTTATAGCCCGTATCACGACCAAGCCTCTTGTCTAGCCCTGACCAAATGCGCAGGGCTTCTGCCATGAGGGGCACCTCGCGGGGATCGCGGCGGGATATTCTCACCCAGCCCCAGTTGCGACTTGATTGTTCCTGGCCAATCCCGCCCTTCTCGCACAAGGCGACCTTCTGACCGCGCTCGGCAAGTTCCAGCGCCGTCGACGCGCCGATAATTCCCCCGCCGATCACAACCACATCGACCTTTTCGGGCAAGTTTTCATCGCCGTTCACACGCACGACATAGGGACCGGGCATTTAGTAGGATTCCTCTAACTGACAATTGATGGTGAACTCAGCGACGCTTGCCTCATTGGGCAGATCAAGCAGCATTGCCGTTATTCGGGCGATATCGGCCGGATCGGTCATGAGCTTGTCGTCGCGAT
>NZ_JBBNAM010000277.1:0-1910 GCF_037994425.1 Phyllobacterium sp. | reverse complement strand
CACCCGTCAACGCCTTCTGGTCGCTGACGATGTACGAACTTCCGCAGAGCCTGCTCGTTGCCAATCCGATCAACCGCTACCTGCTCAACTCGCCGATGCTGCCGCAGTTCGTGAAGGACGCCGACGGTGGCCTGACGTTCTATATCCAGAACGAATCGCCTGGCAAGGACAAGGAGCCGAACTGGTTGCCCGCGCCCAAAGGGCCGTTCATCGCTTTCATGCGCCTTTATTGGCCAAAGGAAGCAGCGCTCGACGGCACGTGGAAGCATCCACCGATGACCAAAGCAGCGTAAGGGGGCGGGAAATGCCAGGCTTCTGGCCCCTTGCAGATCTTCTTACCCAGCGACGCAATCGGCTTGAAACTCAACATGACCGTTCCTGGCGCACGGACGAACCGTCGGCTTGAATGGCCGAGCGAGACGGCCGAACATGAAATCGCAAGCATCTGGACCGAGGCCATCTCCTTCGAGTAGTTCTCGATATCCGATCCACCAGTGGGCGCTGCGGGCGTAGTCGACGTCTATGATGTCGAGGATGCCCGTCGGACGCTCGGATAGGACCGCCCGCCCATACTTGCGGTTGGCGTATTCCTCGCCGCGCCGCCAGAGCGCGTTCGTGTACTTGTCGAGCGAGGCGACGCCCTTCGTGAAGCTCGACAGCTTCATCTTCGGCTCGCCGTTTTCGTCGAGCGCCAGATGACGCGCCCAGTGGAACGGCTGGCCGTCCTGGTGCCTGGCTGGACCCCGGTAATGCGCCGTGGGTCTGCGAAGCCGGCGAACTCAGCTTCCATTTTGCAGTCTGCACTTCCCCAAAGGGCAATATCGGTTCGACGATTCCTTATGTAATTTTAGTCTAACTCTCGCCAACGCTTGGCATTAGCAGCTGCGCTTTGCCACGTTCCGCGATGCCCTCTCGTGTTCGCACTCAAGCATCTAAAGTCGCGCGTCGCCCGTTGCTTCGTCAACATCGGGAAACATGTTCGCCATCTTGACGCGGATCAATGTTCGACATGGACAGTCCGCTAGGTTTGGATGAATTTAGTGCACCACGATCTGGAACGGATGTCCCATGTACAAGCGCATACTCATTCCAACCGACGGCTCGGAACTTGCTTCCAAGGGCGTCGATCACGGTCTTGCACTTGCAAAGGCGCTCGGCATTCCAGCGACGGTCATCAACGTCACGGTGCCGCTGGCTGGCTTTGCGCTTCAGGGAGTCGTTCAGGCACAGGCCATGGACAGCTATAATCACGCGGTGAAAGAAGACCTGATCGAGATCGAAAGAATTGTCCGCGACAAGGCGGCGAAAGCGCAGGTGACAGTCGATTTTGTCCACGAGATGAATAGCTCGCCTGCTACGGCCATTCTCGAGACTGCTCAGGCAAAAAACTGCGGCCTGATCGTTATTTCCTCACATGGGCGCACGGGCATCGGAAGAATGATACTTGGCAGCCAAACCCAGCAGGTCCTCGCCAATTCCACCGTTCCTGTTCTTGTCGTCAGATAGCGGCATCGGCACAACGGACGGGACCGTCGGAAGTCAGGATGGCGGTCAACGAGATGGATTAGGTCACCCAGCAGAACGCTGCCATGATGGAGGAATCGACGGCGGCGACCAACCGGCTGGAGGACGAGGCTTCGAGCCCGTCACTGCTGATCGCCCGGTTCAATCTCTGAACCGGCGGCACAGCCGCGACCGCATATTCCGCTTCACGCGCCACCCGGTCGCATCACCTCGCTCCCGACTCGCCTCGCTTGAGCGCACCGCTGAGGCCGACGCCATGCGATGCCCAGCGAATTCTCGGTAGAACGAGCCGGCAGGCGACAGACCGCAGAACAATTGCTGTTCTATGCTTGCCCGAGCATCCTATTCGAGAAAACACCGGAAATAGAGGGTCGACTGTAGGTTTG
>NZ_JBBNAM010000276.1:0-11419 GCF_037994425.1 Phyllobacterium sp. | reverse complement strand
TGTCAAAACCTGCCAACACCAGCAACGCTTTAGGCAAAATACCGATGCAGCAGTTGTTGAAGTGGAAGGCTTACCCGTCACACTCCCCCAAACCAGGCTGTGCCGCTGGGGTACGCGAGCGCTGCCTGCCGCTGCAATGGGGCGCGACAACGCTTATTGCGAAGCTTGGGGTGACGCGCCTCTCTATAGTCGTATAGGAGGGCCCGCGCGCAAGATTATTCGTCAGAAAGACCTTCGAAGCCTTCGCTCCTCCGCAGGAGGCGGGCTTCAGTCGAAAGGGGCGCCGCTGGCGGGCAAAAAGGCCAGCGACGCCCTCGCGGGGTCACAAGGTCGGGAGGTGGACTCTGCCTTGCACGGGACTGATGGTACAGGCTGATAAGAAATCGACCAATCACCCTCATGGGGGAAGTGGATAACGGGGAAAACCGCAAAATAACTGCTTGGGCTAGCCAGCGTACCAGACCCGTGCGCGTCAAGTGTTCGAATTGGCGGTGTACCAGGCAGCGATCTCGCCACCCGTGGCAATCCAGACTTCGCGCCGTGATGTGATATGGGCAAGCGCCTTGTCCAGATACTTGCTGCGATGCGGATGCCCGATCAGGAAAGGGTGGAGGGCGATTGCCATTACACGCCCTGTCGTTGCACCATCCTCGTAAAGGACGTCGAATTCATCGCAGATCGTGCGGGCAAATTCCTCCCCGGTCTGCCCCCGCAAGAGAAACGCGGCAAAGTCGTTGATTTCCAGTGAATATGGTATCGAAAGCATTCTCCCACTGTTCACGCGCATGGGATAGGGTTGCTCGTCATTGACCCAGTTGGCGACATAATCAATGCCGGCTTTGGCCAACAAGTCGAGAGAGCGCTGCGATTCGGTGAGCCCCGGACTTAGCCAGCCGCGGGGCCTTTGGCCCGTAGCCTGTTCAATCGTTCCGATGACGGTTTTGATGATTTGCCCCTCCTCCTCCGCGCTCTGGCCGTTGATCATGACAGAATTTGTCATGCCGTGTCCCATCCATTCCCAGCCAAGCGTCTGGCCGGCTTCGATAATGCGGGGATAGTGAGTGGCGGCATCTGAATTGAGAGCAACCGTGCCCTTTATCCCGTGCTTGTCCATTATATCCATGAGCCGCCAGATGCCGACACGGGCACCGAAATCGCGCCATGAATAGTTCAGAACGTCGGGAACAAAGCCCGTCGTGAAATCGACGAGCGAGCTTGACGGCCGATCGAACAGGAAGTGCTCGATGTTTGGCACTACCCAGACGGCAAGACGCGCGCCATTGGGCCAACGGAGCGGTGGGCGATCCACAATGGCCGAGTAGTTGAAGCGATCGTGTTGCATCGGAGCTTTGGCAAATTGTGACATGAGATTCTCCACTTGAATGCTGCGGGCCCAGGACAGCCCGGCAGACAAGAAGATAATTCGCTTCGCCAATGCGGATAATATTGATAGAGTTCCCAATACTTCGGACACAATAGTCCTTTATGGGTGCAACCAATGGACAGTCTCGGTTCTCTTCACGTCTTCGTCCAGGCAGCCGAGACCCGCAGCTTCACGCTCGCCGGTCGGCACCTTCGCGTCTCATCATCGGCGGTCGGCAAGGCCGTCGCGCGACTTGAGTCCCGGTTCGGTGTCAGGCTCTTCCATCGCTCGACACGCACGATTACGCTGACACCGGAGGGTGCCCTCTTCCTCGAGCGCTGCCGGCGCATACTCAACGAAGTCGAAGCTGCCGAGATGGAGATAGCCCAAACGCAGAAGGCACCGCGTGGAAAGCTGCGCATAAGCCTGCCACTGGTCGGTATGCTGATGATGCCGGCGGTCACGGCCTTTATGCGAACCTACCCCGAGATTGAGCTTGATCTCGATTTCTCAGATCGCCTGGTAGACGTGATTGAGGAGGGTTTCGACGCCGTTTTGCGTGCTGGCGAGATCAATGACTCCCGCCTGATGACCAGGCTAGTGGGAACATTCCGGCTCATTCTCGTCGCCTCACCCGAATATCTGTCGCGCAGAGGCACGCCGCTCGAGCCGGCAGACCTTGCCGGTCATGCCTGCCTGCACCACCGTTACGCCACCAGCGGCAAGCTCGAGCCATGGCCCATCGACGTCAGGCGTCACGACATTGCCTTGCCTGTGGCCGCGGTCGCCAACACGATCGAGCCCCTCATCCACATGGCCGAGCAGGGGCTGGGCATCGCTTGCCTGCCCGACCTCGCAATCCGCAGGCAACTTGCCTCACGCAGGCTCGTCACTGTGCTTGGTGACTATAGCGAACATTCCGGGCCGTTCCGGTTGCTTTGGCCGTCAAGCCGGCACATCTCGCCGAAGCTGCGTGTCTTCGTCGATTTCATGGCGCAAAATCTTTTTCAAGAATGAGCCGTTATTCTCAATGCTCGGCCGTTGCGCTCGTCGATGAGTTCTACATGGTGCTCCACCGACCCGAGCCCCCAGAAAACGCCAGTCGATGATATGGAAGGTAAGAGCAATTACAATTCCGGATCAAATATGTATCTAAATAAAATCCGTGGCTTACGGTGTTGGCACTTTGATGGAGGCCGAATGCCTCCCATATGGCTTCTCACCGGACCAAACGAGGGCGACGCTACCGGCACAGTTCCTCGTAAGCGCGATTCGAGGTAATGAAAGCAGCATTCATGACGGCAGGCAAGCGCGCACTGTTTATTGTTAATCCGAATGCCCGCAGCGGTAGAAGGCCGGTTGCACCCGCGCGTAAGGTGCTGGAGTCGGCAGGCTTGAACCTTATCGATGCCGCCCCTGAACATGGTGAATCCCTTTCGAACGTGATCGTGCGCATGCAACAGTCTTGCGACTGCGTCATCATCGGGGGCGGCGACGGCACGTTGAACGCTGCGGCGGCCGGTCTGGTGGCGACCGGTCTACCACTTGGCGTTCTGCCTCTCGGCACAGCCAATGATTTCGCTCGAACAGTCGGCATCCCGGCCGACCCGGTCGAGGCGGCGAGATTGATCGGCTCCGTGACGCCGCGCCCCATCGATCTTGGTGAAGTCAACGGCCACTTGTTTTTCAATGTCGCCAGCATCGGGTTCAGCGCGGAGCTCGCTAAAGAGCTTACCGAGGAGGCCAAGAAGCGCTGGGGGAAGCTTGGCTATGCCATCGTTGCCGCGCGGATACTTGCGCGCTCACGCCTGTTCACCGCCCATGTGGAACATGACGGATCCGTCGAGGAGATCAGGACGATGCAGGTGTCCGTTGGTAATGGCCGGCACTATGGCGGCGGGATGACCGTGGAGCAAACGGCCACTGCCGATGATGGGCGCCTCGATTTCTATAGCCTTGAGGTTGATCACTGGTGGCGATTACTGGCTCTGCTGCCCAGTCTGCGCAAAGGCACGCATGGTCGATGGGACGACGTACGGGCCTTCCAGACCACGGACGTCATCGTGAAGACGAAAAAGCCGCGTGCCGTCAATACCGATGGCGATTTGACAACCTGGACGCCGGCTCATTTCCGCATGCGTGCAAAGGCAATCCGCGTTTTTGCCCCGGCCAAGAGGCCAGTCGCTCAGCGTTGATGCGTTCAATCGCGTCGCCTCGATAGACTGCATGCGAACGCCGCGGATCCAACTTCCCATAAGAAATCTTCACACCAAAGAGTTGGCGCGGCAGCATTTCACCTTCGAATAGTAATCTGTTGACAGTTTGCAATTTGCTGCCTACGTTGATCCAGCCACTGGAAAGCGGGAGGCCAGTTTCCGCAAACACTTGGGAGGTCTGATGGCATTCCTGGAATTAGACGATTTGACGAAAAGATACGGCAGCCTGACAGTCGTCAAAGGCGTTAATCTGCAGGTGGACAAGGGCAAACTTGTCTGCCTACTTGGCCCATCCGGCTGTGGCAAGACAACCACCTTGCGGCTCATTGCCGGATTTGTGCCGGCAAATGGCGGCGAAATAAGGGTCGGCGGCAAGACTGTGTCATCCGCCCATGAAACGGTGCCGCCTGAAGCGCGCAACATGTCGATGATCTTCCAGAGTTATGCGCTTTGGCCGCACATGACCGTTTACGAAAACGTGGCATATGGGCTGAAGCTGCGCCGGATGCCGCAATCGCAGGTGGCGGATCTTGTTCGAACGATCCTTATGGCCACACAACTCTTGCCCCTCGCGGATCGTTATCCCGGTGAGCTTTCAGGTGGTCAGCAGCAGCGCGTTTCCTTGGCACGCGCGCTTGTCATCAAGCCGGAGATCCTGCTTCTCGACGAGCCCTTGTCCAATCTCGATGCCAATCTGCGCGAGGAGATGCGCTTTGAAATTCGCAGGCTGCACGACGCGTTCCGCTACACCACGGTCTATGTGACGCACGATCAGGCCGAAGCCATGACCACGGCCGATATCATCGTGGTCATGAATGACGGCCGCATTGAACAGGCGGGTTCGCCCGAAGACATCTATGAGCGTCCCGCCACCGAATTCGTCGCGCGGTTCATCGGAGGCACCAATATCCTGAGCGGAACGCGCAGCGACAAGGACAGCGTGCTTTGTCAGGCCGGACTGGTGCTGCGCTGTGGCAACGGCACCGCTGACGCTTCGGGCAAGGCCGCTGTCTCGATCCGCCATCACGATATTGAAATTTCGACCAAGCCCAATGGTGCCAATACCAATACGACTACCGGCACCGTTACGCGGCAGATCTATCTCGGTTCGCACCGGGATTACCTCGTTTCCATCGCAGGTGGAGAAACGGTGCGCACCGTCGCACCGGTCAACGTCGCGATCCCGGTCGGCCAGGAGGTCTGGCTGCATTTCCCGCCAGAGAAATGCCGGGCGCTCGCGCAATAAGGGAGGAAAGTACGCATGTGGAAGAAAGCGCTGTCTGCCGCGCTCTTGGCTTCAGGACTTGTGGCGTCATCCGTCGCGGCCCGGGCCGAGGCCCCGGCACCCTACCAGATCACGCCTGAGCTCGAGGCTGCGGCCAAGGCGGAAGGCAAGGTCGTGTTCTACACCGCCACTGATGTGGCGGTCGCAGAAAAACTCGCCGAGCATTTCAAGACAAAGTATCCGGGCATCGACGTGCAGGTCGAGCGCGCCGGATCCGAGCGGGTGTTCCAGCGGATCGGACAGGAGTATTCCACCGGCATCTATAATGCCGATGTGATCGAGACGTCGGACGCGGTGCATTTTGAGTATTTCAAGCGTCAGGGCTGGCTCACCCCGATGGTGCCGCAGGAGGTCGCTGACAAGTGGCCGGCTGACGAACGCGATCCGGATGGCAACTTTGCTGCCTACCGCGCACATCTTTCGGTCATAGCCTATCGCAGCGACCTGATGAAGGACGAAGAGGCGCCGAAGACCTGGGCGGATCTCATCGATCCACGCTACAAGGACAAGATGGTCAAGGCACATCCCGGCTACAGCGGCACGGTCATGACGTCAACCTTCGTGCTCAGCCAGTTGCTCGGATGGGACTATTTCGAGAAGCTCGGCAAGCAGAACATCATGCAGGTGCAATCCTCGACCGAGCCGCCCAAGAAGCTCGCCCAGGGCGAGCGCGCTCTCGAGATCGACGGAAATGAGTACAATGTGTTCCGTCTCATCGACGAGGGCAAGCCGATCAAGATCGTCTATCCTGACGAAGGCACGCCGCTTGCTGTCGGCAACGCTGCCGTGCTCAAGCAGGCGCCCCATCCGAACGCCGCCAAGCTCTTTTATGCCTACCTTTTCTCGCTTGATGCGCAACAGCTCAACAGCGATTTTGGCGGGCTGCGATCCTTCCATCCTGACGTGAAGGAAAAGGAAGGCCGCACACCGCTCTCCAAGATCAAGATTCTCCATTCCGATCCGGCGAAGCTCGAGCCAGAAATTCAAACGATCAAAGCCAACTATGAAAAGTATTTCGGGACGTAATTGATCATGACCAGTATCGCTCAGGTTCAGGGTCGGCGCAGCGGCATCGACCTTTCATGGCCCACCTTCGCTCTGTTGTCCCTTGTCCTGAGCGTTCTGGTTCTGCTGCCATTGTTTTGGCTCGCCTTCTACAGTTTCCGCAGCGATACCGGTGGCGGGGCGACGCTCGACAATTTCATCGCGCTTGTCGCCGATCCGACTTTGCTGCGGGCCTACGGACTGGCTGTCGGTATGGCGCTCGCGGTCGGCATTCTCTCCTGCCTGATCGCCACGCCGATGGCCTGGCTCGTGGCAAGGACTGACCTTCCCGGCCGGCGGATCATAAGGATGCTGGTGACAGCGTCCTTCGTCACCCCGCCCTTCCTCGGCGCCATCGCCTACGAAATTCTGGCTGCCCCCAATAGCGGCCTTGTCAACATCCTCTATCGAAGCGCCTTCGGACTCGATTCTTCCCGGTATCTCGTCAACATCTACACATTCGGCGGGCTCGTCTTCGCCATTGCCTGCTTTACTTTTCCCTATGTATTCACGCTCGTTGCCAACGCGCTCGACAAGGTGCCATCCGATCTTGAGGACGCCTCTTCCATTCTCGGTGGCAAGTCCATGACGACCTTGCGCAAGGTGACGATCCCGCTGGTCTTGCCGGCCATGCTCGCAGGCACGCTCATCGCCATTCTTCAGGCGCTCACGATGTTTGGCTCGCCCGCCATTCTTGCCCTGCCTGCCGGCTTTCACGTGATCACAACCAAGATCTGGAGCCTGTTTCAGTTTCCTCCCCGGCTCGGCCTTGCCGCTGCCGCGGCCCTGCCGCTTCTCATCATCACCGTCATCCTCCTTCGTACCCAGAAGGCCATTCTGGGACGCAAGGGCTATACGGTTCTCGGCGGAAAGAGCGGCACGCCCCGCGTCACGCACCTGGGCCGTTGGAAGTGGGTGGCCGTCGGCTTTGTCTTTTGTATTCTCAGCCTCACCATCCTCTTGCCATACCTGGCCATCTTGAAGACAGCCTTTACTGGCACCGTTGGCGATCCCATCAATTTCAACACACTGACCCTCAGCCACTGGAAGTTCGTGTTGTTCGAGTTTTCGGCGACCCAGCTTGCCTTGCGCAATACATTCCTGCTTGGATTTCTGACAGCAACCGCGGTCACCGCCATGGCGCTGATCGTCTCTTATCTTGTCACGCGCAAGTCGGTTCCGGGGGCGGGCTACCTCGGTATCCTTGCCACCGCGCCGGTGGCTATTCCCGGGATCGTGCTTGGCGTCGGCTTGTTCCTTAGCTACGCCAATCCGACCTTCCAGCTTTACGGGACGATCTGGATCCTTTTGATCGCGTTCATGACCATCGAGCTGCCGGCGGGTTACCAGCAGATGTCGTCGGCATTCGCCGGCGTCCATCCTGAACTCGAGGAAGCTGGCCGTATCATGGGGGCCTCAAGGCTTAGAACATTGTGGGACATCACCGCGCCCCTGCTGCGGACAAGCGTCGTGGCCGCATGGTGCTTCGTTTTCGTCGGGACGATCCGCGAATTATCGGCGACGATCCTTTTGACAACTGCAAACACCAAACTCGTCTCGGTCATCATCTATGACCTCAACGAGAGCGGCGATCTTGGAGCGATCTGTGTCCTCGGCATCATTTTGCTCGTTGCCTCCTTTGCCGTGGTATTCGTTGCAAACCGGGTCCCGGTCCTTGGTGGTTCGCAAATGAATGCACGCGGTTAGAGGCGTCCCAGACGCCGGGCCTGCAACAGACCCAACCGGTCAGCAGGGTCGCCAACGATCAGATTTGCTGCTAAACCGAGGTTTGGCAGCGAGATTCGGAAGGATTGACTTTGGATCCGATTAATAGACCCGTCACAATGGCTTGCTCATGACAGATACAACCAACGTACCGCACAACTTGTCCGCGATCGACTTCCTTCGCACGCGATCGCTCGCAAATGTCGTGCAGGCCGAAATCGAACGGATGATCATCGACGGTGAATTGAAGCCGAACGAACGGGTCAACGAAAACGGGTTGTCGCAACGCCTTGGCGTAAGCCGGGGTCCTATCCGCGAGGCCTGCAGTGCCTTGGCCGCGATGGGCCTCATAGAAATCATCCCCAACAGGGGGTTCTTCATCCGTGCTCTCAGTAACGACGAAGCGCAGGATCTGTCCGAAGCGCGAGCCGGTGTCTTCGGCTGCATGGCCATGATGTTGGCCGAGCGCATCACCGACACCCAGATTGCCGTTTTGCGATCGTTGCTGGCGAAAATGGACGAGATCGTCAAGCTTGGCGATGTGCACATCTATTATCCCGTCAATCTCGAGTTCCACAAGCAGATCACCCATATGGCCGGCAATAACCGGCTTGAGCTGATATACCAGAGCTTCGTGCGTGAACTGCACATCCAGCGCTACCGTGCCCTTTCCAGCCATGACGTTCTGCACATATCAAATGAAGAGCACCGCGCCATCGTGGATGCGCTGGAGGCACGCGATCCGGTCCGCAGCCTCATTGCTGCCCGCACCCACATCCTCAATGGGATTGTTCGCACGCGGCAGGCGGGCCAGCCTGGCGCCGCTTCGGCTCAAACAGCGCCGGCGAAAAAATAAAGCAATCCGGGCCAGCTCTGCAGCAGCACATCCCGCGTTTTCAAACGCAGCTTCATTCATCATTTTGCAAACACAAAACTGTTGACAATTAACAATCCTGACCGCATGGTCGAATGCGATAACGACCCGCGCCACGCATCTAGCAGAGGATTGAGTATGGACCAGAACCACCAGGAACCAGCAGAACTGACGCGATATGTCGCCAGTTTCGTTGTCGACACGACATTCGATGACCTTTCAGGCGAAGTCATTGAACTTGGCAAGAAATCGATACTCGATGGTTTCGGACTGGCTCTTTCGGGTTCGGTTGCCAAGAGCGGTGAACTCGTCAGACAGCATCTCAACGACCTCGGCCTTGCCGATGGGGCGGCGACCGTCATCGGTGGCGGCCGCAAGGTCGCACCGCGTTTTGCCGCCTTTGCCAACGGTGTCGGCATTCATGCTGACGACTATGACGATACCCAGTTGGCTGTCGCAAAGGACCGTGTCTACGGGCTCCTCACCCATCCGACAGCGCCTGCACTGCCGGCGGCACTTGCCGTTGCCGAACTCATCAAGGGTTCGGGTAAGGATTTCATGCTGGCTTACCATCTCGGCGTTGAGGTCGAATGCAAGATCGCCGAGGCGATCGCGCCGCGCCATTACCAGACCGGCTTCCATGCCACGGCGACATGCGGAACCTTTGCTGCTGCCGCTGCAAGTGCAAAGCTGATGGGTTTCGACGTGCCGACGACGCAGCGCGCACTTTCAATTGCCGGCAGCCAATCTGCCGGTCTGCGCGAAAACTTCGGTACGATGACGAAGCCATTCCATGCCGGACGTTCTTCCGAAAGCGGTGTCGCTGCTGCACAGTTCGCCTCCCTGGGCTGGACCGCCGCTGCCCGCATACTCGAAGCACCGCGTGGCTTTTTCTCCGCGGCGGGCGGTGGCTACGATCCGAATGCGATTTTCAACAAGCTTGGTGCGCCCTGGACCTTTGCCAATCCTGGCGTTTCGATCAAGCCGCATCCATCGGGCTCGCTCACCCATCCCGGCATGACCGAGATGCTGCGCCTCATCAAGGAACATGATATCCGCGCCGAGGATGTCGAGCGCGTACGCGTCGGCACCAACTCGAACATGCCGAATGCGCTCATCCATCACCGCCCCAAGGACGAACTTCAGGCCAAATTCTCGATGGAGTTCTGCATGGCCATCCTGCTGCTTGATCGCCGTGCCGGCCTTAACGAATTCACCGATGCGGCAGTCGAGCGCGACGATGTCAAGGCCATGATCGAAAAGGTCGATTTCGTGATCGACGACGAAGCCGAGGCAGCAGGCTATCACCTGATGACGACGCTGATCGACATACACCTCAAGGACGGTCGGACGATTTCCGGACGTGCGGATTTCGGCAAGGGAAGCCCGGCCTTCCCCATGAACTATGACGAAGTCGCTGGCAAATTCCGTGAGAATGCCGAGTTTGCTGGCATGGCGCGCTCGAGGGCCGAGGAGATCGTCGAGCTGGTGCGCGGATTGGAGAATCTGACGTCACTGGACGGGCTGACCGCGCGCCTGATCTCTGTCGGCTGATCGCAAGACGAGAAATGCCGGACTGGGGTACAACAGGCAATTGGGGTGGCCCGGGGCTGTTTAGCCGGTCCGCATCGCGAATGGCTTTCGCGGTGCTGATTGGTGTGATGGGGGCGGCGGCGGCCACAATAGTCGCGATGCCGCTCCCCTATCTCCTCGGTCCGTTGCTTGCTTGCGCCGGTGCATCGATGCTCGGCGCCCCGGTTTCGGCCCTGCCCTACGGGCGCGAACTCGGGCAAGTCGCAGTTGGGCTTGCCATAGGGTTGCGGTTCATCCCGGCCGTCGTTGTCGCCACGCTCGCCATGTTGCCGTTCATGTTGGGTGCGACGATCTTGATGATCCTTGCGACGATGGTTGCAGCCCTCATTATCAGAAGGCTCGCCGCGCTTGACCTGAAGACGGCTTTCTTTGCCACGGCTGCCGCAGGCCTGGCGGAGATGGCGGTGGTCGCGCATCAAAAAGGCGCCGACAGCGACACCGTCGCCGTCGTTCACCTCATCCGCGTCACGTCAATTGTCACGGTCGTGCCATTCCTTGTTGCCATTTTCGGTGAAGATGGCGGGATCAGCCAGGTCGCAATCCCGTTCAGAGCCGAAGCGCTGCCGCTCATCGTCCTCTTTGTTGTCGCAGCTATTGCAAGTTACTTTGCCCGTCCGCTGAAGATACCAAACTCCTGGTTACTCATTCCCGCCCTGACCGGCAGTGTGGTCGCCGGGTTTGGCTTCGGTCCCTATGGCGTGCCGTCAACGGTCCTCATCATTGCACAAATCGTCATCGGCATATGGCTTGGCTGCCGCTTTCGCCGGTCGCTCCTCGGGCAATTGTCGCGGGTAACGCTCTGCGCATTTGCAACGACGACATTCCTCCTCGCCATGGCCATGGCCATCGCTTGGCTCTTGTCCGCCGCGACGGGCCTTACCTTTGTTGCCAGCCTCCTTGCCGTCGCCCCCGCGGGCGTGACCGAAATGGTCCTGACGGCAACGGCGATGCACCTTGATGCGACGACGGTGACGGCATTCCAGATCACCCGCATCGCGGTCGTCATGACGACGATCCTCCTCTCCTTGAGACTGTTTGAATCTGTTGCGCGCCGGCTTGATGCCCGCATCCGAACGAAAGGACCGCTAAAATGACAACCCACCTCACGATCGGCATCTTGAATGGCGATGATATCGGCCATGAAATTGTCCCGGCGGCCGTAGAGGTCACCCGTGCCGCTGCTGCCAGGACCGGCCTCAGGATCGACTGGCGGCCCATGCCCATTGGACGGACGGCGCTCGATACACATGGCTCGACCTTTCCGGAGGGGACGATGGAGACGCTTGCAAGGATGGACGGCTTCATTCTCGGGCCGATCG
>NZ_JBBNAM010000275.1:0-54247 GCF_037994425.1 Phyllobacterium sp. | reverse complement strand
TCTTGAAATCACCGCCCATCGTCGCGGCGAAGCAGGCCGGATCGGTCTTTGGCAGGTTGAGCATAAATTCCTTGAACTTTGCCTTCATATTGCTGTCGAGCGACGTGCGGACAACGATCGGACCATTCGGGATCAGCGGCGACTTCCACAGTTCGACGAAATCCTTCATGTCAATCAGGCCCTTGTCGACCATCTTGCGCAGATTGCCGGAGGTATAGCCTTCGTCAAACTTGCCGACGCCCGAGCCGAAGGTCGTGCCGGCATCGAACTTGCCGTCCTTGACGGCGAGAACGAGGTTTTCGTGGCCGCCGCCGAACCCGGTTTCACCGAAGTAGTCCTTGACTGATACCTTGATGTCTTTCGGCAGGGATGTGACCGGGATGAGGTAGCCGGAGGTAGAATCCGGGTCGGCAAATCCAAGCTTCTTGCCCTTCATGTCGGCAAGCGTCTTGATACCGCTGTCCTTGCGGGCGATCATGATCGAATAGTAGCCCGTTGCACCGTCGGTCTGCACTGTCGTCAGGATGGGTTCGACAGCCTTCGGATTGGTGAGGTAGATCTTGGCAAAGCCCGAAGCGCCGAGTTCGGCATAATCAAGCGTACCGCCGAGGAGACCTTGGATGACGCCGTCATAATCCGTCGCCGGGAAGAGCTTGACTTCCTTAACGCCAATAGCCTTCGGCAATTGGTCGACAATGCACTGGTAGTTACGTAGGCGATCGGCCTCGTTTTCACCGCCAATGATGCCGACGCGGAATGTTTCGAGGTTTTCAGCGCGCGCCATCGAACCGGCCAGCATGGCACCAATAGCGATCGCGCTAAGAAGGGCTTTCTTGAACATAGTTCTCTCCTGTCAACGTCTTAGTGAGTTTGTGATCAGTTTTATGTTGGCCCGTATCGTGGGCGAGCCGGTCTCGTTGCACTCAACGCGCGGCCAGAACGACCTCCAGCTCTGAAATCGGCTTGGGTGAGCCGCGGCCGATACTCGTCGAAGTAATTGCTTCTGAAAATGCGTCCTTCATGCCGTCCGCCCCATAGATGCGACGTGCAGCAAGCTCGGTCAGATCGTCGGGTCCACCGTCAAAAACGACCTTCCCACCCTGCATGCCGATGATGCGCTGGCAGAAATGGCGGGCCGTATCGAGCGTGTGCAGATTGGTGATGACCGTCAGTCCTTCCCGCTCATTGATGTCGCGCAGCGATTCCATCACCACCTGCGCGTTGCGCGGATCGAGCGAAGCGATCGGCTCGTCGGCGAGAATGACCTTTGGATTCTGCATAAGCGCACGAGCGATCGCTACACGCTGTTGCTGCCCCCCGGAAAGCGTCCCCGCCCTTTGCAGGGCAGTCTTTACAATGTCGAGACGCTCCAGCGCTGCGAGCGCCATTGCGCGCTCCTCGCGTGTGAACATGCCGAGCAGGCTCTTGATCGTCGAGCGATGATTGAGGCGTCCAAGCAGAACATTGGTCAGGACGTCGAGGCGCGGGACGAGATTGAACTGCTGAAAGATCATGGCGCAGTCGCGCTGCCAGTTGCGCAACGCCGCACCGCGCAACTGCGCGACATTGGTGCCCTCGAACAGGATCGCGCCCTCTGACGGATCGACAAGACGGTTGATCATGCGCAGCAGGGTCGATTTGCCGGCGCCTGATCGGCCGATGACGCCGACCATCTGACCTTGCGGGATCTCCAAGCTGACATCGTCAATGGCTACGAATTTGCCAAAGCGCCGCGTCACGTTTTCAATCTTCAGCATATGCAAGTCCTTGTTGGGCTGCACTGTCCTAGGACACGGATGTGAAGGTGCGATGTCGTTTTTGTTTCAGGTGGATGACAACTTGATGTCAGTCCGGCAACGTCATCGCTCGTTTGATTTAGGCCGCGTGCTTTTCGATAAAAGCCTCGATGGACAGGGAACGAAAATCGTCGAGCGCGGAGCGCAACTTGGCGTGGTCCCAGTTCCACCAGGCGAGTATCTGCAGTTGTTCCGCCGTTTTCCGGTCGAAACGATCGCGTATTTTGCGTGCTGGCACGCCCCCGACGATCGTGTATGGATCGACGTCCTTCGAGACAACGGCCCCTGCCCCGATCACGGCACCATCGCCGACAGTGACGCCCGGCAGGATGGTTGCACCATGGCCTATCCAAACGTCATGACCGATCGTGACCGTATTGGTGCGTCGCCAATCGAAGAACGCCTCGTCCACGGTGCTATCGTTCCAATAGTCGCCGGAACGATAGGTGAAGTGGTGAAGTGTTGGACGCCATGTCGGGTGATTGGGTGCGTTGAGGCGCACGCTCGACGCGATGTTAGCGAATTTGCCGACCTTGGCGCACCAGGCGGAACCATCCTGCATGATGTAGGAATAGTCGCCGAAGCTGGATTCGCTGAGCCGGCAGCACTCGGCCACTTCCGTATAGCGCCCGAGTTCGCAGCCTTCCACGCTTGCTGTCGGGTGTATCAGCGGGGTCTCGGAAAGTTTCGTCATGCTGCTAACCCGCCTGTGCTCGAAAATGCTGTGACATCAATGATCCGGTCGGCGACGGCCTCACGCACATCCTCGTCGTGGAAAATGCCGAGCATGGCGACGCCAGCCGCCTTCTTCGCCTGAATCATCGCCACAACGACGTTGCGGTTCTTGGCGTCGAGCGAGGCTGTGGGTTCATCGAGAAGCAGGATCGGATGATCGGTGATGAAACCACGCGCGATGTTGACACGCTGCTGTTCGCCTCCGGAGAAGGTGGCGGGCGGGAGTGCCCAGAGGCGTTCGGGCAGATTAAGACCGGAAAGCAGCGATGCCGCCTTGCTCCGGGCTTCGTCGCGGTCGATCCCACGGGCGACAAGCGGCTCAGCGACAACGTCGAGCGCCGAAACGCGCGGTACGGTACACAGGAACTGGCTGACATAACCAACCATCTCGCGGCGGATACCGAGCATGGTACGTGGATCGGCCGAGGCTATGTCGACGAGGCGATCCCGGTAGGGCACGATGATCTGCCCCTGATCCACGGCATAGTTGCCATAGACCATCTTCAGGATCGAGCTCTTGCCGGCGCCCGAGGGGCCGCCGAGAACGGCGCATTCCCCCGCCTTGATCGAGAACGTGACATTGGCGATCACCGGCAGGCGAATTCCGTCGCGCAGGTGCATGGTGAAACTCTTGGCAACATCGGAGACAACAAGGGGTGTCGGCATGATCTTCTCCTAGACCTGCAGGATGGATGAAACGAGGAGTTGGGTGTAAGGCGCTTGCGGATCATCGAGGACGCGGTCCGTAAGCCCGGTTTCGACGATATGGCCGTCCTTCATCACCATCATTCGGTGTGAGAGCAGCCGTGCGACCGCGAGGTCATGGGTAACCACGATCGCTGCGATACCGAGATCGCTGACGAGGCCGCGCAGGAGATCGAGAAGCCTTGCCTGGACCGATACGTCAAGACCGCCGGTCGGCTCGTCCATGAAGACGAGGCGAGGATTGGTGACGAGATTGCGTGCAATCTGTAGCCGCTGGCGCATGCCGCCGGAGAAGGCGCGCGGCTCGTCATCGATGCGGTCCTCGGCTATCTCGACCCGCCCGAGCCAATCGGCAGCGGTCGAACGGATCCGGCCGTAGTGCCGGTCGCCGACCGCCATGAGCCGTTCGCCGACATTCGCACCCGCAGAAACGGTCATGCGCAGGCCGTCGGCCGGGTTCTGGTGCACGAAGCCCCAGTCGGTGCGCATCAACAAACGCCGCTCGGCTTCGCTGATCCGGTAAAGGTCACGGAATTGACCGTCCCGCATACGATATTCGACGGATCCCGCTGACGGGGCGAGGCGTGTCGCGAGACAGTTTAGAAGCGTTGTCTTGCCCGAACCGGACTCGCCGACTATCGCGAGTACTTCGCCCGGCCAAAGTTCGAACGATACGTTCTGGCAGCCGATCCGGCTTCCATAGAATTTCGAGAGCCCGCTGACTTTGAGAAGTGGTGTATCGTTCATTCCGCTGCCTCCGCCGGATTGGCCGCAAGATGGCCGCGATGGCCATTCCTCTGCCGGTCTTCACAAAAATCCGTGTCCGAACAGACGAACATGCTGCCGCCCTTGTCGTCGAGGATCACCTCGTCGAGGTAGCTGCCCTTGGCGCCGCAGAGCGCGCAGGGCTCGGAAAACGTCTGGATTTCAAACGGATGGTCCTCGAAGTCGAGGCTGACAACCTCCGTATAGGGCGGGACGGCATAAATGCGCTTTTCCCGTCCTGCGCCGAAGAGCTGAAGCGCCGGCGATCGGTGCATCTTCGGATTGTCGAATTTCGGCGTAGGCGACGGATCCATGACGTAGCGTCCCTCGACCTTCACCGGATAGGCGTAGGTCGTCGCTATGTGGCCATGGCGGGCGATGTCCTCGTAGAGTTTGACATGCATCAGCCCATACTCTTCGAGGGCGTGCATCTTGCGCGTTTCCGTCTCGCGGGGTTCGAGGAAGCGCAGCGGTTCGGGGATCGGCACCTGATAGACGAGGATTTGCCCGGCCTGCAGGGGCGCTTCGGGGATGCGATGTCGCGTCTGGATGATGGAGGCCTCTGTCGTGCTTGTCGTGACGCGCACATTGGCGGTCTTCTGGAAGAAGGCGCGGATCGACACGGCATTCGTCGTGTCGTCGGCGCCCTGATCGATCACCTTGAGCGTATCGTCGGGGCCGATGATGGCGGCAGTGACCTGAACGCCGCCTGTCCCCCAGCCATAGGGCATCGGCATTTCGCGCGAGGCGAAAGGCACCTGGTAGCCCGGGATGGCGATAGCCTTCAGGATGGCGCGGCGGATCATCCGCTTCGTCTGTTCGTCGAGATAGGCAAAGTTATAGGTTGCTAGTTCGGTCATTCTGCAGCCTCCTGAACGTCGCGGCGTTCGTGTTCGACCCGCATCCGGCGCACCAGATCGAGTTCGGCCTGGAAATCCACGTAGTGCGGCAGCTTCAAATGCTCGACAAAGCCGGTCGATTGGACATTGTCGCTGTGGGAGATGACGAATTCCTCGTCCTGGGCCGCGGCGGTGACATCCTCGCCAAGCTCCCTTGCACGCAATGCACGATCGCATAGCGACATGGACATGGCCTTGCGCTCGCTCTGGCCGAAGACGAGCCCATAGCCCCGGGTAAATTGTGGCGGCTGTTTCGACGAGCCCTTGAACTGGTTGACCATCTGGCATTCGGTGAGGCGGATGCGGCCGAGGGTGAGCGGGAAATCGAGTTCCGCGACTTCAAGCTCGACTTCGACTTCGCCGATACGAATTTCGCCGACGAAGGGATGGCTGCGGGCATAGCCGCGCTGCGTCGAATAGGCGAGGCCCAGAATGAAACCCTCGTCGCCGCGCGCCAGCGCCTGGAGACGCAGGTCGCGTTCAAGGGGAAAAGCCAGGGGCTCGCGGGTCAGATCGCCCGGGACCGCTCCTTCCGGCAATTCCCCGTCTGCCTCGATCATCCCGTGGTGACCGAGAATATCGGTTACGCGCGGCGCCCGCTCGTGAGCTTCTGCCCGTTCCTCGGGTTCTTCGACGGGCATATCGGCCGCGAGTTCCGGATCGAGCAGGCGGTGGGTATAATCGAACGTCGGTCCCAGCAACTGACCGCCCGGCAGGTCCTTGAACGTTGCCGAGATGCGCCGCTCGATCGCCATGTCGGCGGTTTCGACGGGCAGCGTATAGCCGAAGCGCGGCAGGGTCGTGCGGTAGGCACGAACGAGAAAGATCGCCTCGATCATATCGCCCCGCGCCTGCTTGATAGCGAGCGCGGCAAGCTCAACATCGTAGAGCGAGCCTTCCGCCATGACCCTGTCGACGGCGAGCGCAAGCTGCTCGACGATCTGGTCGAGCCTGATCGATGGTACTGAACGGTCGCCCCTGCGCCTGTCGGCGAGAAGCTTATGCGCATTGCGGATGGCAGCTTCGCCACCCTTGACTGCAACATACATGGCTAATCCTCCTTGGTCGCAACGCGCGTCGTGCGCGGCAGGGCGGCAAGTGTATCCCTGCCCGCAAAGACCAGGTCGACACCGCGTGGAAAGGCGGCGCGGTTGGCCGCCCACTGATCGATGAACATTCTTGGAAGCCGACTCGGCGCAAATTGCTGCGTATCCTTGATGCCGGGGCCATTTAATGTGAGCGTTGTCGAACCGTCGAATCCCTCGACCTGCATGATGATAGTCGTCGAGCGATCCGGATATTCCGCCGTGCCCCTGGCAAAGATTTCGAACGATGGCATGGCCGCGATCTCGCGTACGAGCGCGAATTGCGCGCCTGCAGGTTCCGACACCAGTTCGAGCCCGGTGTGGAACTTCAACCAACCGATTGCCTCTTCCGACGATGCAATCGATTTGTCGCACCAAACGGTCGCGTCGTGGTCGAATAGGGTCACGGCGATCGATGCCATGACCGGTGTTAGCGGTGCCGGCGCTGCCACCAATTCCGGCACTGCAACGATAAGGCCGGGTTTGGCCATGGCGTCCATAAGCCCCCGGAAGATTTGTTGCGATCCGAGAACCGCGTCGGCGAAACCGCCCTCGAAAACCTGTGCGGCCGTACTCATCAATCGTCACCCCGTACCATCGTGAAGAAATCGACCTTGGTAGCCGCCGTTTCCGCGCGTCTCGTCTTGAGCTCGTCATCGAGCCGCTGTGCGATCGGCGCCAACACCGTCGTTTCGACGGCGTCGCGGTGCGCATTCTGCTGCCAAAGGGCGTCGAAGACGGCGGCAAGGCGGACCTTCTCGCCTTGGCGTCCGAGCGCATAAGCGTGGCCAACGGCACCGCCATCGAGCCGCACGGTTGCGCGGGTAACGGTCGCCTCCCCGAGGTTGAATGCTGCGCCGCCTCCGCCAATGCGGCCGCGAACCATGACCAATCCGGTTTCAGGCCCCCGCAGGGTTTCGACATGCGGCTTGTTATTCCAGCCGGACCAGAATTGGTGCATTTCATCAGCGGTAGCCTGCGCGAGCAACGCCATGGCGGCCTTGCGTCCGGCGTCGCCGGTCATCGGAAATTCCTGGTTTTCAATGGACATTGACACCTCGCTCAAATTTGTCTATTTATCTATACAACTAGACAATGAGGCCATCTATAAAGCCGGTCAATGACAGGAGCATGACAAAGCGTGACTTCAGCGAAATTCATTACGCGCAACAGCGGTGTCGCCGTCTGGCGCCAGATCGCGGATCAGATCCGCGGCGACGTCACGGCGGGGAGAATGGCGAGCGGTGCGCGGATGCCCCCTGAGACTGAGTTGGCGGCGCGCTTTTCCGTCAACCGCCATACAATCCGCAGTGCAATCGCGGCCCTTACGAAGGAGGGCGTTCTTCGCGCCGAGCAAGGACGTGGCACTTTCGTGGCCAATAGCCGGAAACTGATCTACCGCATCGGCGAGCGCACGCGCTTCTCGGAAGTACTCGCGACACAGGTTCGCGAAACCAGGGGTGTTTTGCTTTCCCATCGTATGGAGGTTCCCGCGCCAGAGGTAGCAGAGGCGCTGGGCATGTCTTCTGGCGAGGTCGTCCGCATCGATACCCTGCACATGGCGGACGGCAATCCTATCAGCTGCTCCACGGCCTGGTTCGACGCCGGCCGGGTCCCTAACGCCGCGGAGGACTATCGCACGTCCGGTTCGGTAACGTTTGCGCTTAAAGCCGCGGGAATTGCCGACTATCGGCGAAAATCCACGATCATCGCCGCCCGCCATGCCGATGCGGAGGATTTGCGCCACCTGCGCCTCTCGCCGGGCGCCATCGTGATAGTTGCAACCGCGATCAATGTCGACATGGATGATCGTCCAATCGAATATGCCAAGACCCGTTTCGCCGCCGACCGTATGGAAATCGCAATCAACAACTAGCCCGGCTGAGCTACCACATGGTCTTTGCCGCGCGCTCCGGCCATTCCCGATCATAAGCCTCGCCGCCGACGCGCTCTTCGCTGAGCGCAGCGAGGATCTGGCCGGGTGTCGGGAATTCTTTCGGCGAACGATGCTTCTGGGGATTCCAGAGCTCGGAGCGGATCAGGGCACGGGCGCACTGAAAATAAGCCTCCTCCACTTCAACGACAATGACCGAGCGCGGCGCCTTGCCCTCCACGGCGAAACTGTCGAGCAGGGATTCATCGGTGTCGAGGAAAGCCCGGCCATTGACACGAAACGTCGTGGTAAGGCCCGGGATCAAGAACAGCAGCGCCACATGCGGGTCGCGAACGATGTTACGCAGCGAGTCCACCCTGTTGTTCCCGCGCCGGTCCGGCATCATCAAGGTGCGCTCGTCGTGAACGCGGACAAATCCTGCGAGATCGCCGCGCGGCGAGCAATCGAGCCCTTCGGGGCCGGCCGTCGCCAGGGCGACGAACGGCGACCCCTCGATCAGCCGTCGGTATTCTGGCGTAATTCGATCGGCGACCTTCGCTGTCGACGCCTCCGTGACGCCGCTATAGATGGCCTCGAGCTCTTCGATTGACGTGATGCGCGACATTCAATTCTCCATACAATGTGGCGCGGCTAACATTGCATTATTAAGCGAATATGACAGCCCTCGCCTTCGGAACTTTCCCATGACAGCGGCCGCCCACTCGTATATCAGTCGCAGCCTGGCGTTTCGATTCCAACATTCGCATCGTGAATGTTTGAATCGAAGAACCGCTAGCAACTCAATGAATTCTAGTGGAGCTTTGAATTTGACATTCGAAACGAGCCTGAAGTCGGAGCGGGCTCGAATGCCAAATTCGCTCCACTAGCGGAATTGCGGAGGATTTCGTGAGCGGATTTGCAGCTATCGGCGAGTGCATGATCGAACTCTCAGGCGCCAATGGCGACCAGTGGCGCATGGGCTTTGCCGGCGACACGCTGAACACCACCTGGTATGTCCGCGCTCTTGCCGATCCGGACCTCGCCGTCGATTACGTGACCGCATTCGGTGACGATCCCTTTTCCGTCAAACAAAAAGCGTTCCTGCGCGACCATGGCATCAACACGGCCAACAGCCCGACCATTATAGGCGCCCGCCCCGGCCTCTATGCCATTACTTTGACCGGTGCCGAACGCTCGTTCACCTATTGGCGAAACGACGCCGCTGCTCGGCAGTTGGCGGATGACCCCGACGCGCTCGCCAAAAGCCTGGAAGGGCGCCGCATCATCTATTTCTCCGGCATTACCATGGGCATCCTTAGCCCGAAAAGCCGGCAGACTGTCCTCAACGCCATCAGCAATGCCCGGCGCCACGGTTCGCTCATCGTGTTCGACGCCAATTACCGACCGCGCTTGTGGGAAAATGCCGAGACGGCGAGACAGGTGCTGAGCAATGCCTTCCATGTCACCGACATTGCCTTGCCGACGTTTCCCGATGAAAATGCCCTCTTCGGCGACGTGACGCCGGCGGAAACGGCCCGCCGCCTCGCCGGCTACGGCGTCAAGGAAATCGTCGTCAAGGATGGTACCGAACCGGCGCTGGTGGTCACCGGAGGCGTGAGCACGGAGGTTCCGGCCGCGCGCGCCGAGGCCGTCGATACGACGGGGGCCGGCGATAGTTTCAATGGCGGCTATATCGCCGCACGCCTCGCCGATTTCGATCCCGTTGCCGCCGCTGCGAAGGCCCACAAGGTCGCAGCGCGCGTTGTCGAATTTCACGGCGCACTTGCCCCCATGGATGAGGCGCGGAAAGCGTTCAAAGCCTAGAGCCTTGCTCCAAGCAAGAACCTCCGACCTATTTCGACTTTCTGAAGCTGTACTTGGTCATCTGACTGTAGGTTTCGTCCGGCCGCAATATCGCCTGGGGGAAATAGGGAAAGTGGGTTGAATCGGGCCAGACCTGTGCCTCGAAACAGAAGCCCGCATAGTTGCCATAGGTGTTCCCGGTCAGCCCGATCGGTGGCCGTCCACCCAGCGTATTCCCCGCGTAGAATTGCACACCAGGCTCGGTGGTGAGCACGTTCATTTCCACGCCCGACTTTGCTCCCTGGGCCGATGCGACCAATCGCAATGGCTGGCGCTGGCTCGATAGGCAGAAATTGTTGTCGTAAACTACCTGCTCGCCGCCTTCCTCCCGCCGGATCGATCGGTACGCACGAAAATCATGAGTGGTCCCCTCAACCGGAAGAACGCGGCCGTCCGGAATTAGATCGCCATCGACCGGCAGATAGGCCTGTGCATCGATCCGCACCTGATGATCGAGCGCATCGGTCGCGCCTCCGTCATCAAGATTGAAGTAGCTGTGGTGGGCAAGGTTGCAGATGGTCGCCTTGTCGGTCACGGCATCCATTCGCACCGCCAGCGTTCCCTTCGATTCGAGCATGTAGGTGCAGGTGATGTTGAGGTTGCCGGGAAAACCCATCTCGCCATCCGCAAGCTGGATGGTGAGCGTCACATAATCGGTTCCGACCGCAACGACGTCCCAGTTGCGCTTGCCGGCGCCATGGCTGCCGCCGTGGATATTGTGCCCATCGTGAAAATTCTTCTCCAGCGCATAGGTTTTGCCATCGATCGACAGTTCGCCGTCACGAATGCGGTTGATCGAACGGCCGACAGTCGCGCCGAGATAGGGCGAATGAGCCGGATAGTCGGCGAATTCCTGATAACCGAGGACCAGCGGTGGTTCGTGGCCCCTGAGGCGCAGGTCCTGAATAACTGCGCCCCATGTTAGAATCTTGGCGGTCAGGCCGCCGCCCGAGATCGTGATGCGATGAACCGCTTCGCCCGCAGGCAGGGGGCCGAATATTTCCGTGTTCATTTACAGGCCGAGACCTCCGACGCAGACATATTTGGTATCGAGGTAGTCTTCGATGCCCTGATGCCCGCCCTCCTTGCCGAGGCCCGATTCCTTGACGCCGCCGAAAGGCGCCTCAACCGTGGTGATCATGCCTTCGTTGACACCGACCATGCCGTATTTCAGCCCTTCGGAAACGCGGAACACGCGGCCGAGATCCTGCGTGTAGAAATAGCTCGCAAGGCCGAACTCCGTGTTGTTGGCAAGGTCGATCGCCTCCTGCTCGGTCTCGAACTTGTAAACCGGCGCGACCGGACCGAAAATTTCTTCCTTGGTGAAGAGCATGTCTTCCTTGGCGTCGCTGATGATGGTCGGCTCATAGAAGCTGCCGCCGAGCGCATGGCGCTTACCACCGGTGACCACCTTGCCGCCCTTTTGCTTGGCGTCGGCGACAAATTCCTCGACCTTCTCGACCGCCTTCTCGTCGATCAGTGGCCCCTGCTGGGTTCCAGCTTCGAGGCCATCACCGACCTTGAGCTTTTCCGTCGCGGCGGCAAATTTCTCGACAAAAGTGTCGTAGATGCCGGACTGGACCAGGAACCGGTTGGTGCACACGCACGTCTGGCCGGAATTGCGGAATTTGGCAATCATCGCCCCTTCAACGGCACGGTCAACGTCTGCATCGTCGAACACGATGAAAGGCGCATTGCCGCCGAGTTCCATCGACACCTTCTTTACGGTGTCCGATGCCTGCTTGATGAGAATCTTGCCGATCGCGGTCGAGCCGGTGAAGGTGATCTTGCGCACGAGGGGATTGCTGGTGATTTCGCCGCCGATCTCCGAAGCTGAACCCGTCAGAATGTTGACGACGCCTTTCGGAATGCCGACTTCCTCGCATAGCGCTCCCCAGACAAGTCCTGAATAAGGTGTCTGCGTCGCGGGCTTGACGACGGCGGTGCAGCCGGCGGCGAGCGCCGGCCCGATCTTGCGGGCAAGCATCGACGACGGAAAATTCCAAGGCGTTATGGCGCCGATAACGCCCACCGGCTCTTTGGTGACGAGGATGCGGCGATCGGCCCAGGGCGAAGGAACAATATCGCCATAGGTGCGCCGCGCCTCTTCCGCATACCAGAGAATATAGGCCGCCGACATGCCGACCTCGCCCTTGGATTCGAATAGCGACTTGCCCTGCTCCAGTGTCAAAAGCTCAGCCAGTGCGTCCTGGTTGTCGAGGATCGCGTCGTGCAGCTTACGCATCAATTTTGCGCGCTCGAGTACCGATGTCTTCCGCCATGTCTTGAAAGCTTCGGCGGCAGCGTCGATGGCGCGCCGCGTTTCGGCCTTGCCGGAATTCGGAACGGTACCGATCTTCAGGCCGGTTGCAGGGTTGACGACGTCGATCGTCTTGCCGGAATCGGCGCCCACCCACTCACCATTGATCAGGTTCGCCTGCTTCATGAACGGGCTGGATTTCTGCAACATCATGTTTCTCCCTGTGCTCGAAGGGTTATTGTTGTCCGTGAGTTCCGTGAAGGATAACCCTGCATTGCTATGGCAATGTGCGTCTCGTGAAGACGTTGCGGCCACCCTGCTCCTTTTTGCCGAAAGCTGCAACAGCCTTGCTTAACCGTAAATATGGCTGACGACGAAAACCCAGAATGCGAGGGTTACCGCCGAGAGGGCTGTCGCCATGACCATTGAATTCGACGCCAGTGCCTGTCCCGTGCCGAAGCGCGTCGCGATCAGATAGGAGTTGACACCGGCAGGCAGGGCCGCCGACGTCACGGCAATTTTGGCGGTGAGCGGGGGGAGACCGATCAGCCAGGCCGCAGCCAGTACCACGGCGGGCATGATGAAAAGCTTGATTGCCGACATGACGAGCGAAGCGGCAATATGACCTGACACACCGAATTTCTTGAGACCCATGCCCATGGCAAACAGTGCGACGGGACCGGCGACACTTCCCAGCGTCTGAATGAGGGAATCTGCGACGGGAGGCATGCGCAGGCCGGTCAGGCGCCACAACCAGCCGGCGAGAATTCCGATAGCGAAGGGATTGCGCAGCAGGCTCTTAAAAAAAGTGGCGACGACAGCGGTCAAGTGGCCCTCGCCTTCGAAAACGCCATCGCGGCGCATGGCCACTTCGTGCAGTGTTATCGAAGCAGCCATCATGATCGGCATGTGCACGGCGACGATCAGTGAAAGGATGGCAAACCCCTCCTGGCCGAAGACCCCAAGCATCAGCGGCATGCCGAGGAACACGAGATTGGAGAACGCGCCGGAAACGCCGGCGACCACCCCGGCGCGATTATCGCGGCCAAAGATCATTTTGATTGCGATGTCGGCGGCGATCCAGGCAATGATGACCCCGGTGAAATAGGCAAACCATAATTGCCACGGCGCAGCGCCGTGAAAATCCGCCGTTACCATCGTACGGAACAAAAGGAGCGGCGCCGCAACGACAAAGACAAAATCCGACAATCCATCGCCCACCCGCTCGTCCAGCAGCTTGAAGCGGGCTGCAGCGTAGGCGATGGCAATCACACCGAAGACGACAATGATTGTTTCAACGAGACCCATCGTTTTCCGCAATAGGCGCGCAGGTCATGCTGCGCAAGCGGTTCCAAAGACTTCACTTTATTTTTCTTCGCCAAATCACCATCTCGCTTGATAAGGAGACCTGATGTCGAAGCGATTCCATCCACTAAGTGTGCATGCGCTTGCACTGGCATTGAGCGCGCTTGCGTTTCTTTCCACGGCCGAGGCGACGGATGCCGCGTGGGCCCGCGTGCAGCGAGGTGGATATACAATTCTCATGCAGGGTGCCGACGCATCGGGGACGCTCAGCCCGACCGTGGATCATTCCGTCGACTGCTCCGCGACACAAACGCTTTCCGACCGGGGCCGCCAGCTCGCCCAGAAGCTAGGAGCGCGCTTTGCGGCTCGGGGTGTGCGGATTGAACGGATTCTGACCAGTTCCACCTGCAACGCGCGTGAGACAGCGCGATTGTCCTTTGGTTCGATTCCCGCCGAGATTTTCAAGTCGCTCGATCCGCTGCCCGCCGATGACGCGGGCAAGGGGGTTGAACTGGAGAAAATCCGCGCTCTGATCCTAGGGTTCAAGGGTTCCGGCAACCTGGTAATGCTGACCGATCGCACCAATATAACAGCCCTCACGGGTATCTCGCCGCGACCGACGGAGGCCGTCGTTGTCGGCCCCAACGGAGAGGGCGCGGAGATTCACGTGGCTGGTAGGATTATATTCGACTAGGCAGTGCACAACCTTGGGTCTTTCCATAGACCTTGAAAAACGTTAGATACCGGCTCATCAGACATCAGTGCCTTTCAACAGGCACCGGAAGAAAAAGGAAAATCAATTGTCCGAAACATTCGACAAGGTCGCCGATATCATTGCCGAAACCAGTGAGATCGATCGCGATTCCATTACGCCGGAAAGCCATACAATTGACGATCTCGGCATCGATAGCCTTGATTTCCTTGACATTGTTTTTGCGATCGACAAGGCCTTCGGTATCAAGATCCCGCTCGAACAGTGGACGCAGGAAGTCAATGACGGCAAGGTTCCGACCGAAGAATACTTCGTGTTGAAGAATCTCTGTGCCAAGATCGACGAACTCGTCGCCGCCAAAAACGCCTGATTTCCGAGCAACGATTCGGGCAGGCTCGATTATCCACCTAACCGGGTGCACCGCATGGACGGTGTTGCGAGACAATGCAGAACAACACCGTCGTCATCACTGGGATTGGACTGATCTCATCTCTGGGCGAAGGCGCTGAAGCCCATTGGCAGGCATTCAGCGGCAAAGCTGAACCGCGCATCGATAGCGAGACCTTCAAGCCCTATACGGTACATCCGCTCGGCGAGGTCGACTGGAACAACCAGATCCCGAAGCGGGGTGACCAGCGGCAGATGGAAACCTGGCAGCGCATCGGCACCTATACGGCCGGTCTCGCGCTGCAGGACGCCGGCATCAAGGATGACGAGGCGCTGTGCGCAACGATGGACATGGTCGTGGGTGCAGGCGGCGGCGAGCGCGATGTTGCGGTCGACCTCCAAATCCTGGCCGAGGCACGCGTGCGCAACGATCTTGGCACCATGCTCAACGAGAAACTGTCGACGGAACTGCGCCCTACCCTGTTCCTCGCCCAGCTCTCCAATTTGCTGGCCGGCAATATTTCGATCGTACACAAGGTCACAGGTTCTTCGCGCACCTTCATGGGTGAAGAGGGATCGGGCATCTCGGCGATCGATACGACCGTCGCGCGCATTCGCTCGGGCCAGAGCACGCACGCCCTCGTAGGCGGCGCCTACAATGCCGAACACCCCGACATGCTTCTTGGCTACGAACTCAATGGCATGCTGAAATCCGATGGCTGGGCACCTTTATGGCAACGTGAAAACGCCGCCGGCGGCGGCATCGTTACCGGTTCGGGCGGCGCGTTCCTCGTGCTTGAAAGCGCGGAACACGCCAAAAAGCGCGGCGCCCGCGCCTATGCCGCCATTGATGGTGTCTACAGCACGCAAATCCGCCGCAGCCGCGACGATCTCAAGGAAACCGTGGCCAAGCTGCTCGGTGCCGCAACGGCCGATTGGCCCGCGGACGTCATCGTTTCGGGGGCGTCCGGCGCCAAGCGGATCACCGCCGCCGAGAAGGCTGCCCTCGATGCGTTTTCGAGTTCGTCCATACGCGGGGTCGCCGGCAAACTCGGCCATTTCCGCGAGGCGCAATTCCCCCTCGTTGTCGGTCTCGCCGCGCTCAGCATCTATCACGGCACTGCTTTCCCACCCATCGATCCGGACAATGAAAAGGCCGGTCCGGAGCGCGTCAACACGGCACTCGCAACGTCGATCGGCGGCTCGCGCGGCGAAGGCGTTGCCCGCCTCGTCAAGGCTTAAGGATATCTCGCATGTCCAAATACACTGATCATCTGGGCCGCCCTCTCGTTGCGATCACCGGTCTCGGCGTTGTTTCCTCGCTCGGCCAGGGCAAGGAGGAAAATTGGGCCGCGCTGACATCCGGGACGTCCGGCATTCATACGATCACCCGCTTTCCCGTCGACGGACTGCGTACGCAGATCGCCGGCACTGTGGATTTCCTCGAAGAAAGCAACAAGGGCGCGGTTGCGCTCTCGAAGAAACTTGGCTCGCTCGCCGGCGAGGAAGCAATCACGCAAGCCGGTCTGTCGGTCGATGATTTCGGCGGTCCGCTGTTTCTGGCGGCGCCGCCGGTCGAACTCGACTGGCGCAACCGTTTTGCGCTCGATGCTCTCGTTCGCTCAGAGGGCGAACCCGGTTACGATCTCCTGCTCGCCGCCTGCCGCCGCGCGCCGCAGGTCGACATGTTCAACACCGTCGAATTCGGCTACATCGCCGAGCAGCTGGCCGAGCGATTTGGGACGCGCGGCCTGCCGGTAACGCTCTCCACGGCCTGCGCCTCGGGCGCAACCGCCATTCAGCTCGGCGTCGAGGCGATCCGCCGCGGCGAGAGCGATCGTGTGCTGTCGATCGGCACCGACGGGTCGGTTTCCGCGGAGGCCCTGATCCGCTTCTCGCTGCTCTCCGCACTTTCAACCCATAACGAGCCGGCCCACAAGGCAGCCAAGCCATTCTCCAAGGATCGCGACGGCTTCGTTATGGCCGAGGGTTCGGGCGCGATGGTAATGGAATCGCTGGAATCGGCGCTGGCGCGGGGCGCAAATATTCTCGGCATCATGCGCGGTTGCGGCGAAAAGGCCGACGATTTCCACCGTACCCGCTCCAAGCCGGATGGTTCGCCAGCGATCGGTGCAGTCCGTGCCGCGCTCGATGACGCCGGCATCGAGGAAGACGCGATCGACTACATCAACGCCCATGGCACGTCGACGCCCGAGAACGACAAGATGGAGTATCTTGCGCTGTCGACCGTGTTCGGCGAGCGCATCTCCAAGCTACCGACTTCGTCGAACAAGTCGATGATCGGTCACACATTGACGGCGGCCGGCGCAATCGAGGCGGTGTTCTCGATGCTGACGATCCAGACGGGGACAATCCCGCCGACGATCAACTACGACAATCCTGATCCGGCAATCGATCTTGACGTTGTGCCGAATGTGAAGCGGGAAGCGAGCGTTTCCTCGGTGCTTTCCAGCTCATTCGGCTTTGGCGGACAAAATACCTGTCTTGTCATGACCGCAGAACCGAACTAATCCGTGGCCTGAACAAGGAAACGGATATGCGCGCATTACAGCTGATCGAAGACCGCAAGCTCGAAATGGTCGATATTGCTCCCCCGCCTCCACCCGGTGCGGGCGAAGTGACAGTGAATATCAGGGCCGTCGCGCTCAATCATATCGACGTATGGGGCTGGCGTGGCATGGCCTTTGCCAAGCGCAAGATGCCGCTGACGATTGGCGCAGAAGCATCTGGTGTGGTCGATGCGATCGGACCCGGTGTCAGCTCTGTCCTGCCTGGGCAGCTTGTTTCGATCTACGGTGCACAGACCTGCGGCCTCTGCCGGCCGTGCCGCGAGGGGCGCGACAATCTTTGTGAGCATGTTTCTGGGGTCCACGGCTTTCACCTTGACGGCTTCGCCCAGGAACAGGTGAACCTGCCCGCGCGCCTGCTCGTACCTGCGCCTCCCGGCGTCGACGAGATCGGCGCAGCGGTAGCCCCCGTTACGTTTGGTACCGTCGAGCATATGCTTTTCGACAATGCAAAGCTTGAGCCGGGCGAAACAATTCTCGTTCACGCCGGCGGCTCGGGCATCGGGTCGGCAGCGATCCAGCTGGCAAAGAAGATCGGCTGCACGGTCATTACCACCGTCGGTTCCGACAACAAGATCGAGAAGGCCAAGGCGCTCGGCGCCGATCATGTCATTAACTACCGCGAAGATCGCTTCGAAGGCGTTGTTCGCAAGCTGACGAAGAAGAAGGGCGTGGACGTCGTCTTCGAGCATGTCGGCGCTGATACATGGGCAGGTTCGATGCTATCGCTGCGTCGCGGCGGACGCCTCGTCACCTGCGGCTCGACGTCTGGCGTTTCGACCAACATGAACCTGATGATGCTGTTCCAGCAGCAATTGAAGCTGCTCGGCTCCTTCGGCTGCCGCATGGAAAACATGGCCGATGCCATGCAGAAGATGGCGCGTGGCCTCGTCCATCCGGTCATTGATACGGAAGTCGGTTTCGACGAAATCGACACGGCGCTGAAACGGATGGAAGGCCGGGACGTTTTCGGCAAGATCATCCTGCGCATCAACTGATTTTCCAATGAAACTCAAAACAAAACTTGCTCTGTTCCGGTGGAGCCAGAGGCTCAAGGCGTTCAACTACTGGCTGACGGCGAACGTCGTCTTCGGCATTCTGTGGCTGTTGCGCCGCCTGCCAGCAAAGGCAGCGATGGATTTCATGGACGCGGCCGCGCGTAAAATCGGGCCGTTGATGGGCCGCCATCGTGTTGCCATGACCAACCTTCGCAAGGCCTATCCGGAAAAATCCGAGGAAGAATTGCAGGAGATTGCCCGCGACATGTGGGGCAACATGGCGCGCCTTACTGCCGAATATGTCTTCCTCGATGCCATCTTCGACTACGATCCGCACAGCGACGAGACGGGACTCATTGAAGTTCATGGCCGCGAAATCTTCGAGCGCCTGCTCGGCGAGAAAGACCGGCCACATATCTTCTTCACCGGACATACGGGCAATTTCGAGCTGTTGCCGATCTGTGCCGCAACGTTCGACCTCAATGTCACCGCGCTGTTCCGACCGCCGAACAATCCCTACGTGGCCAAGAGGATTTTGGGCGCCCGGCGCACCAATATGGGACATCTCGTTCCTTCAAAGGCCGGGGCCGCATGGTCGCTTGCAACCGTGCTCAATGACAACGGCAATGTCGGCATGCTTGTTGATCAGAAATTCCGCCGCGGCGTCCCCTCTACCTTCTTCAACCGTCCCTGCAAGACCAATCCGCTCTTGGCAAAGCTCGCGCGTCAATATGATTGCGACGTTTATCCGACCCGCTGCATCCGCTTGCCCGGCGGCCGGTTCCGCCTCGAACTCGAGGAAAAGATGGAGTTGCCACGTGACGAAAAGGGTGCGGTCGATCTTGCGGCGACCGTGCAGGCCCTGAACGACAAGGTAGAAAGCTGGGTGCGCGAATATCCCGGCCAGTGGATGTGGTTCCACAAGCGCTGGAACTGATCCTTAGTAGTAGTTCATCACGGCGTGCCTGGCCTCGGCAAAGAAGAGCCAGCGTTCGACAAAGATTCCGAGAAGATGCGCGATCACCGCAGCGGCAAGGATGAATTGTGAGAGAAGCCCGCTTCCGATCGCCATGACCAGAAGCAAGGCCAGGATGGGCAGCACGGCGCCACTCACGAAGGCGATCATCCAAAGCTTGGCCGCATGCTTGCGGGCAACACGAAATCCCATTTCGCGCGTCAGATAGTTCTCGAGTGCGTGCGGCCGCTCGAACAGGCGCACCTTGCCGATATGGCCGAGCCCGGTCGCGGTCTCCGGTGTCGAGATCGGCACAAGCGTAATCACGCGTTTGCGCCAGATCATCTTGGCAACAAGGGCAAGGACTATTAACAGCAGCGCCGGAAGCTCGATGCCAAGGGCATTTTCACCCGAAAAGACGCCTGCCAACAGAAACCCGCCGGCGAGTGAAATCAACAGGAAGCACAAGGGCGTCAGCCATGTGTTCCAGTTGCCGACAGTTTTCAGCGACGCATAGATCATCGATGTGCAATACACTGTTGTGAGCGCGCCAATGACGGTAATCAGGCCAAGCAGCGTATCATGCCGATCTTCGAGTAGGGCAAGGGCCCCGCTCAAACTCAGGGGCACGAAAGTGGCAATGGCCATCACCCCTTCCCGCGACAGCCAGCTCGATCGCCATTGGCTGAGCGCTCGCCAGGCGCGTTGCGGGTTGCCGAGATGGAGCAGGGACGACAACAGCCCGATGCCGATCAGAGCCAACGCGACGAAATAGGCGATCTTGGTCGACAGCATCGACGGATCGAGGCAACCAAGGCCAAGGGCGACGGCAAGACCGTAGCCAAGGCCCGACAATGTCGTGAAGGCGATGATCGAATAAGCTGGATGCATTCAGTGCAGCCTCGGGGGGGTGCTTCGCATATCTTGCTCAAACATACTCAGTTACATCCGATCAAGCGTTCTATCGAGCCAGGCGAAGAAGCCCCGTGCGCCGTCGGTATTTTCGGCGAGTGGCACCAGCGGCGCACTGTCGCTCAGCGCCCTTCTCGGGCGTGGCGGCAGATATTTATTGGTGGGCCGCGTTGCCTGTTCAGGCATCAGGTCGAACCCGCCGCGCTCCGCGACCATGATGGAAACGTCCGATGTAGGATCGCCGAGATCGCCGAAATGGCGGGCATTGGCCGGACAGGTGCGAACGCAGGAAGGAATTCTGTCCTCCTGTTGCAATGTCTCATTGTAGATGCGGTCGACGCACAGCGTGCACTTCTTCATGACACCGGCGGCGAGATCCATCTCGCGGGCGCCATAGGCGCAGGCCCAGGCGCAGAGGCCGCAGCCGATGCACTTGTCCTCGTCGACGAGCACGATGCCGTCTTCGGCACGCTTGTAGGAAGCGCCAGTCGGACAAACGGTGACGCAGGGCGCGTCCTCGCAATGGAGGCATGACTTCGGAAAATGCACGATGCGCGCGTCGCCCGCCTCACCGATGATCTCGCCGCCTTCAGGCACCACTTCGAAACTGTGGATGCGGTTGAGAAACGTGCCGGATACGTCGTCGCCATAGGGATGCTGGTCCGAAAGCGCATTGCCGTAGCCGCCCGTATTCCACTCCTTGCAGCTGATTACACAGGCGTGGCATCCGACGCAGACATCAAGGTCAATGACGAGGCCAAGCTTCTTCGTGGTGCGGCTTTGCGGCAGGCTGGTCATTTTTGCGCCCACTCCTGCCCATAGCGCAATTCCCCGGCGGCAGGCTTTTGGCTGCCCGGCCGTACGATTGCGCCGAATTGCGGCTCGCTAACCGCCTCGCCTTCCTCTGCCTTCTCGATACGGACGCGCAGGTCGTACCAGGCGGCCTGGCCGGTTATCGGATCGGAATTCGACCAGCGCATGCCGTCCGCCTTCGGGGGCAGCAGTTCATGAATGAGGTGGTTGAGGAGAAAGCCTTTTGTGGCCTCTGGTGCGTCGGGCGCGAGCGCCCAGGCACCCTTGCGTTTGCCGATCGCGTTCCATGTCCACATCGTGCGCCCGTTTACTGCCTCGGTCCGTGCGATCTCGCATTTGATCCGGCCATGGTGCGACGTGACCCAAGCCCAGTCGCCATCCTTGAGCCCGACTTCATCGCAGATTGTACCGGGAACGTAGAGGGGGTTGCGCGTATGGATTTGCCGGAGCCAGGCATTTTGCGATCCCCAGGAATGGTACATCGCCATGGGGCGCTGCGTCAGGGCGTGGTAGGGAAACGCATTCGTGTCGATCCCCTGCTCTTCGAATGGCCGGTACCAGTCCGGGAGCGGATCGAAGCAGTCGAGCAAGCGCTGTCGGTACTCCTTAGGTGCGACCGGCTGGCGGATGCCCTCGGCCGACAGGCGGAATTTCTGTAGCGTTTCGACATAGAGCTGGATCGTGACTGGCTGGGGGGCATCGAAGAACCCCATGTCGATCGCGAATTGCTGGTAGGCTGCGTTGTGATGCTTGAAATAGAGCGCCTCATCCGGAATGTGTTTCTTCCAGAACGCGCCATTTTCGACATATTGCTTGAGCTGATCCTTGTTCGGCGCGCCCCTGCCCTCGTCCTTACCCATTTCGCCGCGAAAGCCGGAAAGCGGCCCGATGCCGGGCTTGCGCTGATGATTGACGATATAATCGGCGTAGTCCTTGTAGAGCGGCCCGCCCTTCTCATCGACGAAGCCCGGGAGCTTCAGCCGTGCGCCAAGATCGATCAGCACCGACTGAAAACCCCGTACATCGCGATCCGGCCTCAGGACGGGCCACCTGATCGCATCACAGGCGGCATCCGGCTCGGAGATCGGCCGGTCGAGCAGCGATATGCAGTCGTGGCGCTCGAGATAGGTCGTATCCGGTAGGACAAGGTCAGCATAGGCCACCATTTCCGACGAATAGGCGTCGGAGTAGATTATCCTTGGTATCCTATACTCGCCTGTAGCCGGATCATGCTCTTCAAGCATCTTGATCGTGCCACGCGTGTTCATCGACGAGTTCCACGCCATGTTGGCCATGTAGAGGAACAGCACGTCGACGGGATAGGGATCGCCCGCCGATGCATTGGCAATCACCATGTGCATCATGCCATGCGCGGAGAGCGGCGCTTCCCAGGAAAATGCCTTGTCGATCCGTTGCGGTTTGCCATCAGCGTCGACCAGAAGGTCTTCCGGCCCCAGCGGATAGCCTAGATGCGCGCCGGCCAGCGGTTGGCCCGGCCTCACATGATCGGGCTTGCCGTGCGGCCGTGGATGGGCTGTGGCGGGCTTCGGATAGGGTGGCTTGTAGCGGTAGCCACCGGGGCAGTCGATCGAACCGATGATCGTTTGCAACACATGCAATGCTCGGGCCGATTGAAAGCCATTGGAATGCGCGGAGATTCCGCGCATTGCATGGAAACTCACCGGGCGACCGATCATGACCTCATGCTGCTCGCCCTTCATGTCGGTCCAGGGCTGTGCAATGACGATCTCCTCCTCGAACGCCACGCGAGCGATCTCCGAAGCCAGTCCGCGGATGGTTTTAGCGTCGATCCCGGTCTCGGCGGCGACCGCCTCTGGCGCATATTTCGGATCGAGGTACTTTTCAGCCATGAGGCGCAGTACGCTGCACACCTTGCGCTTATCCGTCGTGGTGAAATCCGCGTTGAGATCCGCAACGTGTCCCGGTTCGTCGAACCGAACAAGGGCGCCTGTCACCCGGTCGCGTACCAGCGCCTTGCCAAGGTCGTCGCGCAGGAAGAGGCCATGATCCTCGTGCCCCTCATCGTCGATGACGAGCCATGGCGCATTGGTGTAGCGCCGCAGATAATCAAGATCGATTCTGCCGGTGCGGAAGAGTTCATGGATGATGGAAAGGATCAGCAGGCCGTCCGTGCCAGGCCTGATACCAATCCAGTTGTCGGCAATGGCGGAATAGCCGGTGCGAACAGGATTGACCGAAACGAACCGCGCTTCACGTTTCTTCAGCTTCGAAATGCCGATCTTTATGGGATTCGAATCGTGGTCTTCGGCAACACCGAAGAGGACGAACAGCTTGGTCTTGTCCCAGTCGGGTGCGCCGAACTCCCAGAAGGCGCCGCCAATCGTGTAAATGCCCGCAGCCGCCATGTTGACGGAACAGAAGCCGCCATGGGCCGCATAGTTCGGCGTGCCGAAATTCTGCGCCCAATAACTGGTCAAAGCCTGCGATTGGTCACGCCCCGTAAAAAAGGCAAGCTTCTGCGGTGCCGCCTCCCGGACTGGTTGCAGCCATTCGACAGCTAGCGAGAGCGCTTCCTCCCAACTGATCTCCTTGAACTCGCCGGAGCCCCGCGGCCCCGTGCGCAAGAGTGGCGCCCGCAGCCGCGCTGGCGAATAGTGCTGCATGATGCCCGCCGAGCCCTTGGCGCAGAGCACGCCCTTGTTGATGGGATGATCGCGATTACCCTCGATGTAGCGGACCTTGCCATCCTTCAGATGGACATCGATGCCGCAACGGCAAGCGCACATGTAGCAGGTGGTTTTGCGAACTTCATCACCAACCGGCTCCGACAGGGCAAGGTGTGGTTCTGAATTCATTTCCTGAGTCGCCCCGCTGATTGCATGCACCCGATTGTTTCACAATACGTAGTGAAAACAATCCTGTAACAGTCGATCAGCTTCGGTCAGGTGAAAACGTGTCAGCCATGACCGCGACAGCCGGCGCGACTCGGGAGCATCTTAGCGTGTTTGCAGCGCGGTATTATCAGGAAAGCGGCACAAGAGTTTATTTGTGCAGACAAATTCTCACGGCGCTGCAGGATCAGGTCCGGGCGCCGCGCCGATGCTTGTACATGGTCCAGGCGTCGCGGATTTCGCGCAGCGGCATCTGCGGATCGACGATCCTGGCAAGAGGAACGATGTCTGCAAGCGACCCGGCCTTCGGTCGCTCAACGGATATAAGATCGATGAGCCGCTCGCGACGATCAAAAAGCGGCATCATTCCCAGAGGCCCATCGTGTCAGCGGTCCAGGCGCCCTGGCGAACCATCCGGCGCCTGGCCTTCAGAAAAAGGAGGGTTGCCAGCGCCGAAACAAGCAAGCCGGCCCCGATGTTCCACACCATCGATATGGCAATGGCGATGATGAGAATGAGGACCGGAACGAGCCAGCGAGACCATGTCTCGAGCTTCGCGTCGCGGTCGGCCTTGCGGCGCCGTTCTCGCATCAGTTCCGCCTTTTCGTGCCTGGTCATGACGACACCTTCGAACATCACAGCACAAGGATCATAGCCCTCGGCTTCCGGATCGAACGCCTCGTCCACACGTCGCTGCCGGCGGTACTCCGCCAATGTCCAACGTGTCATTGTACGAGCTCTACTGCAGAACGGGGCATCGGCACGGTGGCATGGGACGGCGCGAGGAGCGCAATCGCAATGATGATGCTAATGACGCAGAGTACGCCAAGAACGCAGGAGCCCCGGCGCTCGTCGGCGCTTCCCTCGTGCTCTTGTTCAATGCGTACAAGTTCTTTCTCTGCTACTCGTTCTTCGCGGAGCATGGTCGTGGTCCAGTTTGGTGAAAAAGTGGCCGCTACATTGCGGCGACAAAGCAAATGGCCCTTGCAGCTTTCAAGTTCAACCGGGTGCGACAAAACTGTACAAACACGCAATTTACTTGCGGCGAATCGGCTGTTCGCAACGCTTACTTACGTTTGCAGTGTCGCCGCCAAGGAAAACGCAAAGTAGTGCATTGCATTCATGAACCGTGCTTGAAGTTACGCGACGGTCATAAGTTGCCTCTTGCCAAATCAGGATGCCGCCTGATTTGATGCGCGAATGGACGAGAAGCTGCGCAGAGCCATCGAGAAGCGACGTGATGACCTGATCACGCTGACGCGCGAACTCATTCGCTTTCCGACGATCAATCCTCCCGGCGAAGCCTATACGCCTTGTGCGGAATATCTCGCAGGGCGGTTGCAAAAATTCGGATTTGAAACGCAATTGATTCGGGGGGTCGGCACGCCGGGCGATAACGACCGTTATCCCCGGACCAATGTGGTCGCCCGCTTCGACGGCCGTACGCATGGCCAAACCGTGCATTTCAACTCGCATATCGACGTCGTCGATACCGGCGAAGGCTGGACTGTCGATCCGTTCGAGGCGGTCGTAAGGGACGGCAGGATATATGGCCGTGGCGCCTGCGACATGAAGGGCGGGCTTGCAGCCTCGATCATCGCTGCGGAGGCCTTCCTTGAGGTCTATCCGGATTTTGCCGGTGCAATCGAGATTTCCGGCACTGTCGATGAAGAGTCGGGCGGGTTCGGCGGCGTTGCCTATCTCGCAAGCAAGGGCTTCTTTTCGAAACCGCGTGTCGATCACGTCATAATACCGGAGCCGCTCAACAAAGACCGCATCTGTCTAGGTCACCGCGGCGTATGGTGGGCGGAGATCGAAACCAAGGGCGAAATCGCGCATGGTTCGATGCCATTTCTTGGTGACTGCGCCATCCGGCACATGAGCGCCGTGCTCGAGGCTTTCGAGAAGGAGCTTTTCCCCGCCCTGGACAAGAAACAGACAAAGATGCCGGTGGTGCCGGAAGGCGCGCGGCGCTCGACGATGAACATCAATTCCATACATGGTGGCCAGACTGACGACTATTCCGGTCTGCCCGCGCCGAACGTTCCGGATTCGTGCCGGCTGACGATTGATCGCCGCTTCCTGCTCGAGGAAGACATCGCCGATGTGAAGCGCGAGGTCACGTCGATCCTCGACCGTCTCGAGTGGGAGCGGCCGAAGTTCCATTACGAAATTCGCGACGTCATGGAAGTGCAACCGCTCATGACCGCGCGTGATGCTCCGGTTGTGACAGCGGTTGCGGAAGGCATTCGTTCGGTCTTCGGGCGGGAGCCGGCTTATGTGATTTCGCCCGGCAGCTACGACCAGAAGCATATCGCCCGTATCGGGCTCCTCCACGACTGCATCGCCTACGGACCCGGCATTCTCGATCTCGCGCATCGGCCCGACGAATATGTCGGCATCGACGACATGATTGAATCCGCTACTGTCATGGCGCTTGGGCTCAAGATTCTCTTGTCCGGATCGGTTTGACATATTGGGAGAGGTTGAATGATGAACTTGGTGAAATCGGCCCTGACGGGCGCTGCTATGGCGTTGTTCGCGTCAACCGCAGCTTTTGCCGCGCGGACCGATCTCGTGCTCGGAGTCGTCCTCGAACCGCCGCATCTCGATCCGACTGCAGGCGCAGCCGCGGCCATCGACGAGATCGTCTATGCCAATATCTTCGAAGGATTGACCCGGATCGGGCCAAAGGGCGAGGTAATGCCGGGGCTCGCGGAAAGCTGGACGCTTTCCGACGATGGCAAGACCTATACGTTCAAGCTACATAAGGACGTGAAATTCCATGATGGCACGGCCTTCGACGCCGACGATGTGAAGTTCTCGCTCGACCGGGCGCGGGGCGACAAGTCCACCAACGCGCAGAAGGGCCTGTTTGCGGCAATCGAAAAGGTCGAAGTCGCCGATCCGTTGACAGTCAAGGTTACGCTCAAGCAACCGAGCGGCGATTTTCTCTACAATATGGGCTGGGGCGACGCCGTGATCGTCGCGCCGGAAACCGCTGAAACCAATAAGGAAAAGCCGATCGGCACGGGGCCATTCAAATTTGACTCCTGGGCCAAGGGATCGCAGATCGTCATTTCGAAGAACGCCGCCTATTGGGGCAAGCCGGCCCTCCTAGACAAGGCTGTATTCCGCATTATCCCAGACCCGGCCGCCGCGACATCAGCGTTGATGGCGGGTGATGTGCAGGCCTTTCCGGTATTTCCGAGCTACGAAACCATTGCACAATTCCAGGCCGATCCTCGCTTCAAGGTCGTCATCGGTACGACCGAAGGCGAAACCATCCTCGGCATGAACAATAAGAAGCCGCCTTTCGACAACCTGAAGGTGCGCCAGGCCATTGCCCATGCCATCGACCGCAAGGCGCTGATCGACGGAGCCATGTTCGGATTGGGCACCCCGATTGGATCGTTCTTCCCGCCACATCATCCTGCCTATATCGACCTGACGTCGGAAACGGCGTTCGATCCCGAGCTTTCGAAAAAGCTCCTTGCCGAGGCTGGCCATGCCGATGGGTTCAAGACCACCCTCAAGCTCCCGCCGCCGACCTACGCGCGGCGCGGCGGCGAAATCATCGCGGCGGAATTGCGTGACGTGGGGATCGAGGCGGAGATCGTCCCGCTGGAATGGGCGCAGTGGCTCGAACAGGTATTCAAGGGCAAGGACTACGACATGACGATCGTTTCGCATACGGAGCCGAACGATCTGAATATTTTCGCCCGCGAAGACTACTACTTCAGCTACGACAATCCGGCCTTTAAGGATTTGATCAAGGAGATCGAGGCTACTTCTGACCCGGAGAAGCGAACCGAATTTTATCAACAAGCCCAGAAAATCCTGGCGGTCGACGTTCCCGCGGCTTTTTTGGTCCAGTTGCCGAAGACGGGAGTCTGGGATGCCAAGATCGAAGGCCTCTGGGAAAATGGCCCCATCCAGGCAAACGATCTGACCGCGGTGAAATGGGCAGACTAGGGCATACCCCCCTCTGCCCTGCCGGGCATCTCCCCGACAAGGGGCGAGAACAGCTTTCAGAGCTGTTACGACTCACCCTTTCATGCCACGTGGTTGCAGCGTTGTTGGGATATCGATGGCATGATGCCGATTTGATCTCCCCCCTTGTCGGGGAGATGCCGGGCAGGGCAGAGGGGCATGAGACCCACCCATGCTGAACTATGCTTTGAAGCGCACCGCCATTGGTCTCGCCACCATCCTGGCGGCGTCGATCGTTGTCTTTGCGATGCTGGAGATCGTTCCGGGTGACCCGGCGCGGCTCATGCTTGGCATGAATGCGACAGAGGATGCGGTTCGCGCCCTGCAGGAGCAGATGGGCCTGAACCAGCCGCTCCTCGTGCGCTATTTCCATTGGCTCGGCGGTCTTGTGACGGGAGACCTCGGCAAATCCTATACCTATTCCGTTCCGGTGATTGATCTCGTCGCTGAACGCATCACGGTATCCCTGCCTCTTGCCGTGATCTCGCTCGTGCTATCGACGGCGATAGCATTGCCGGTCGGCCTCTATTCGGCATCGCGGCGAGGAACATTCGCCGATACCGCCACCATGGGCGTTGCACAGGTAGGAGTTGCCATTCCCAATTTCTGGTTCGCCCTCCTCCTTGTCTACGTCTTTGCCGTGACGCTGCGACTCCTGCCCGCGGGCGGATTTCCCGGCTGGAACGCCGGCATCTGGCCGGCGTTGAAAGCGCTGATCCTGCCATCCATTGCACTGGCGCTGCCCCAGGCGGCGATTCTCGCGCGCGTCGCCCGCTCCGCCCTCCTCGATGTTCTCGGAGAAGACTACATCCGCACAGCGCGGGCGAAGGGGCTGACCCGGCGGGGTGTTCTTTATCGCCACGCCCTGCGCAATGCGCTTATCCCGATTCTCACCATAGTCGGCCTGCAATTCGCCTTCCTGCTTGCCGGCACGATCATCATCGAAAACGTGTTTTATCTACCCGGGCTCGGACGGCTGGTGTTCCAGGCGATCACCCAGCGCGACCTGATCGTCGTCGAGGGCGTCGTCATGCTGCTGGTCGCGACGGTCATCCTCATCAATCTCATCGTCGATCTTTCCTATGGCATCGTCGACCCGCGCCTGCGGAGCCATACGTGACAGCCTCCGCAGGGTACGAAGGATTTTCGAGGGCGATTGCCAACAGGTCGTTCGCAGTTGGTCTCGTGATTACGGGCGTCATTGCCATCATTGCTGCGCTCTCGTTCGTCTGGACGCCCTATGCCGTCGCGACGCTGGATATCGCCGGCAAACTGAAGCCGCCATCGCCCAGTCATTGGCTCGGCACCGACCATTACGGCCGCGATATCCTTTCGATGATCATGGCGGGCAGCCGCAACTCGATTGCGGTCGCGTTCGTATCCGTCGCGATCGGCCTCGCAATCGGCGTGCCGCTCGGGCTATGGGCCGCAGCGCGCCGTGACTGGATCGACGAATTGCTTATGCGGTTCAACGACCTGATCTTCGCCTTTCCGGCCCTCCTGTCGGCGGTCATGATTACCGCGGTCTTCGGTCCGGGCGCGATTAACGCGATTATCGCCATCGGCATATTCAATATCCCGGTCTTCGCCCGCGTCGCGCGCGGCGCGGCCCTTTCCTTGTGGCCGCGCGAATATATTCTGGCCGCGCGCGCATCGGGCAAGAGCGCGGCGCGCATCACGATCGAACACATTCTACCGAACATCGCCAACCTGTTCGTCGTCCAGGCGACAATACAGTTTTCGCTGGGCATTCTTGCCGAAGCCGGACTGTCCTATGTCGGGCTCGGCTCGCAGCCGGCCATGCCGAGCTGGGGCCGGATGTTGTTCGAAGCCCAAACCATGATCGGGCTTGCGCCGCACATGGCCCTGTTTCCGGGCCTCGCCATCATCATCACGGTGCTCGGCCTCAACCTTCTTGGCGACGGCCTGCGCGACGTGCTGGATCCGAGATTGCGGCGGGAACGTTGATGGCGCCTCTCCTCGACATCAGGGACCTGCGCCTCACGATCGGCGACACCCCGGTGCTGAATGGCATCGACCTGGCCGTCGCGCCGGGGGAAATCCGCGCGCTGGTCGGCGAATCCGGCTCCGGCAAGTCGATGACCGCGCTCAGCGTCATGAAACTGCTGCCCAATGGCGCGCGCGCCGAAGGCCAGATCCACTTCAACGGCACGGATATTCTTGCCGCAAGCGAAGCGGATATGTGCCGCCTGCGTGGTGACGACATCGGCATGGTGTTTCAGGAACCGATGACTGCCCTCAACCCAATGAAGACAATGGGAGAACAGGTTGCCGAGGGTATAAGGCTGCACACCGGCGCGAGCCGCGCCGTCGCGGAGGAGCGTACGCGTTCCATCCTCGACCGCGTTGGCCTGCCGGCTGCGAAATTTCCGCTGAGCCGCTATCCGCACGAACTTTCCGGCGGCCAGCGGCAACGCGTAGTCATCGCGATCGCCTGCGCGCTGAAGCCAAAACTCCTGATCGCCGACGAACCGACGACCGCCTTGGATGTCGTGCTTCAGGCACAGATTCTCGAGTTGTTGCAAAGCCTGGTCGATGACGAGAAGATGGGACTGCTCCTTATCAGCCATGATCTTGCGGTCGTCGCCAACATCGCCCACAGCATCACTGTTCTCCGGCACGGCGAAGTCATGGATCGAGGCGAGACCACAAAAATTCTGACAGAACAAACGCATCCCTACACGCGGCAGCTAGCGCAAGCATCAATGCATGTTCCCGACCGGTCGCGCTCGCATATCCAACACGGCGAAGGACCGCTTCTGAGCGTACGCAACGTCGCGCGCAGCTATCCTGGTAGTCGCAAGGGGCTGTTTGCGAGAAGTGAGCCGACGACAGCGGTCGACGATGTCAGTTTTGATCTCGAGCCCGGCCAATCCATGGCCCTCGTCGGGCGTTCCGGCTGCGGCAAGTCCACGCTTGCGCGAATGGTGCTTGCGCTGGACAAGCCAACGCACGGCGAAATCGCACTGTCAAACCAGCGAATCGACAATCTCGACGAAGATGCGCTTCGCCCGATGCGGCGGAGCATGCAGGTGGTCTTTCAGGATCCGTACGGTTCGTTCGATCCCCGCCACAAGGCCGAACGGCTCGTAGCGGAACCCCTGTTCCTGCTTGATACTCCGCTCTCGAATGCCGAGAAGCGAGACCGAGTCGACACAGCGCTGGAGCGTGTCGGGATTGCGCCGAAGGATCGCGACAAATATCCGCATGAATTCTCCGGTGGCCAGAGGCAACGCCTCGCTATTGCCCGCGCCATTATCACCGAGCCGAAACTCGTCGTCGCCGACGAACCGGTTTCGGCGCTCGATGTCTCAATCCGCGCGCAGATTCTGGACCTTTTTGCCGATCTCAACGGCCGTCTCGGCATCGCCTATCTATTCATCACTCACGACCTTGCCGTCGCGCGGGCCATCACCGACACGGTCATGGTCATGGCTGAGGGCAGGATTGTCGAGCGGGGCCGGACTGACGAGGTATTGCGCAATCCGCAATCGGGTGCCGGGCGGGCTTTGGTGCAGGCGTCGCCGGACCTGCACAAGGCGCTGGCCCGCCGCATCGGTGAGCAGGGCTAGAGCATCAACCCCAACAGGAAGAGCACAAGCACGACGCCGGTCAACGTCGCGGTTGTCACTCCAAAAATATCAAGCGCATCTTCGATATTATCTGCGCCCGCATCGCGGCGGCCCGCGCCGTTGAGCATCGGTTCGTTGGCGACCTCGCCCCCATAGACACGAGGGCCCGCGAGTGCGACCTCTATGGCGCCGGCCATAGCGGCTTCAGGCCAGCCCGCATTGGGCGAGCGGTGCAATCGGGCATCCCGCATCATGACATTGAAGGAACGACGCGCAGCGTCGTAGCCATGGACGATCCAGGCAGCAGCCGAGATCAGAAGGCCCGTGAGCCTTGCCGGTATCCAGTTGGCGGCATCGTCGAGTTTTGCGGCAAAACGCCCGAAATCCCGGTGCCGGTCATTCAGATGGCCGATCATGGAATCCGCTGTGTTCAGCATTTTGTAGGCCAGCAATCCAGGCAGCCCCAGGAGCGCATACCAGAATGCCGGCGCGACGATGCCGTCTGACGTGTTCTCCGCAAGGCTTTCAATGGCAGCGCGGCTAACGGCGGCATCGTCGAGGACTTCAGGGTCGCGACCGACGATCATCGACACGGCGCGCCGCGCGCCAACAATACCTTCCTGGCGAAGGGCGACCGCTACGCGGCTGACGTGATCGGCAAGGCTCTTCTGAGCAAGAAACACAGCAACGATCAGCGCTTCGATCAGTTCGCCGAAGGGCGGGATAGTGCGCAATGCGAGATGAATGAGCACTCCGGCGACGGCAGCGACTGCGAGCAGGCCAAGCGCGACGACGAAACCGACCCGCCGGCGCTCCTCCTCGGACCTGGAAGACTTGTTGAACCGCTTGTCGGCGAAATCGATTGCCTTTCCGAAAAGCACGATCGGGTGCGGCACGCGCTCCCAAAGCCATTCCGGGTCGCCAAAATAGCGGTCAGCAAGGAGCGCAAGAAACAAGATCAAAAGATTGATTTCCATAAATGAATCGATCCTGTTGAATCAGAATGTCAGCTGCCGACTCGCGCGAGCGCCGTATGAAGACGTTGTCGCAGCTTGTACGCCGCTTTGTCATCCAATGGCAGACCAAAACGCAACCATTGTGGCGCATAGCCAAATTTTCTGGTGAGAACGTGTTCACGACACAACGCTTCATGCAGCCGCTGCGCCTGTCTGGACTCGACGAGCGAGAACAACATCGTTCCGCCAAATTCGGCAAGTCCCGCATCTCCGAGCACATCGGATAGCAGCTTCCGGCGCAAGCGCAGCCGGTCCATATAAGCAATTAGTACATGGCGATCGGAAAATGCATGAGTCGCAATGGCAAGGGCTGGTCCTGACGCTGCCCAGGGACCGAGCCGCCGCGTCAGCGCCCGCGCGACGTCCGGATTGGTCAGCGCAAATCCCAGCCGCAGTCCACCAAGGCCGAAGAATTTGCCGAAGGATTTCAGCACGACCAAGCCGGCCATGCCGGCATGCGCAGCGAGGCTTGTTTCAGGGTGCGGATCGGCAAAGGCTTCGTCCACGATCAGAAATCCACCCCTCACCGCCAGTCGACGGGCAAGATCGAGCAGCGCGTCTGCGGCAATCACCCGGCCGTCAGGATTGTTGGGGTTGACAACCACGGCGACCTTTGCCGATTGCGGAGTATCCTCGACGTTGCGGCAATCCGAAATCATCCACCCCGCGTCGAGAAATGACACTTGGTGTTCCTGGTAGGTCGGCCCAAGGATGGCGACTTCGCCTTTTCCGGCAGTATCGGGCAGGAGTTGAATAAGGGCTTGCGTTCCGGGCGCGGCGACGATCTGCGCCGTCGCCCCCGCACCGTAGTAGTCTCTTGCTTTGGCAAGGGCCGTCGCAAGCAGTTTCTCGTCGGGAAGCCTGTTCCAGATTTCCGGTGCGATCGCAGGCAGCGGAAAAACTTCCGGATTGATCCCGGTCGAAAGATCGATCCAGTCTTCTTGCATCCCGCCGAAACGCTGCATGGCGCGGTCCAGTGCGCCTCCGTGCTCGATCTGCATCGCACTAATCCGCCAAATCGATAATATGCATATAAGAACCGCTCACCGAACCAACGCGCAAGCCTGTCTCGCCAAGATCATCGCCGAGCGCATCGCTGACGCGGAAAAGCCGTGCAGCATCCCCTTCCCGCACGATGCTTGCATAGTGAAATTCATGCCCCGTCAAGTGCGCCGCAAAGGGCGATGCTGCAAGAGGCGCCAGGCGCCGATAACCGAGGTAGAGCTTTCGTTTGGCAAAACTCGTCTCTACCGGCAGCAATCCCAACATCCTGTGGGACATGCCCTCCGCGTCTTCTATGCTTTCGCCGAGCACCATGTAGCCGCCGCACTCGCCGTAGATCGGCGTCCCGCGAGACGCGGCTTCCCGCATGCCCGATGCGAAGGTGGCAGTCGAAGCAAGTTTTTCCGCATGAAGCTCGGGATAACCGCCCGGAAGATAGATCGCGTCGCAATCGGCCTGCGGTGCCTCGTTGGCAAGTGGGGAGAAGAAGCGGATCTCGGCGCCGCGGCGCCGCCAGCCATCAAGCAGGTGCAGATAGCAAAAGGCAAAGGCGTTGTCGCGGGCAACCGCCATGCGCTGGCCGAGGGGAGGAACGCGCGCGACATTGGCCATGGATGCGCTAGGGCCGTAGCTGCCCGCGATCTGTTCCAGACGCCTCAAATCAACGTTTTTACCGATCACTGAGGCGGCATAATCGATGAAAGCTTCGAGATCGGCATGTTCGCCCGCCTGGACCAGCCCCAAATGCCGTTCCGGCAGTTGCAGACGTGGGTCACGCGGCAGCGCACCGAGGACCGGAATGCCGACCGGGTCAAGCGCCGATCGCAAAATGGCTTCATGGCGGGCACTGCCGACACGGTTGAGGATCAGGCCCGCAATCATCACGTTGCGGCGAAAATCACGAAAGCCGCTGACCAGCGCGGCAATGGAATGCGACTGCCGGGCGCAATCGAGTACGAGGATTACCGGCAGTGACAGGTGTGTTGCAAGGTCCGCCGCCGATCCGCGCCCATCGATCGCCCCGTCGAAGAGACCCATCATACCCTCGACGGCAAGCAATTTACCGCCTTCGGTATGGCGCGCGGCAAGCGCGCTGATCAAATCCGGCCGCATAGCCCAGGGATCGAGATTGACGCATGGGGCACCGCTCGCCACCGTGTGATAGGCGGGATCGATATAGTCCGGTCCAGCCTTCGCAGGAGCCACCTCAACGCCGAGATCGCGCCAAGCGCGCAGGAGGCCGAGCGTAATCGTGGTCTTGCCGCTTCCCGAGGCCGGTGCGGCGACAAGCAAGCCTTTCATCCCGCATCCTTTTCACGGCGGGTGCCAAGCGGATCTTGAGTCAGCACACGCCCTTCGATCGCTCCGAGCCAGTCGAGCGCGGCGCGCAGGCGTACGACCTCGCCAACGACGACAATCGCCGGGGGGCGCAGGGCAACACGTTGGACTTCGGCTTCGGCATTCCCGAGCGTCGTTTCGAGGACCCGTTGCTCACCTGTCGTAGCATTGCAGACGAAGGCGATCGGTTCACTCTTCGAACGTCCGGCCGCGATCAGCCGCGAGGCGATGAGGCCGATATGCTTCATCGCCATATACATAACGATAACCGAGGAACCCTTTGAAATGCTGGTCCAATCCATCGAATCGGGCACGAGCCCGGTAGCATCGTGCCCGGTCAGGAACGTGACGCTTTGGTTTGTCTCCCGATGCGTAACCGGGATGCCCGCATATGCGAGGCCGCCGATGCCGGCGGTAATGCCCGGCACGATGCGGAAGGGCACGCCGTGCTCAACGAGGGTCAGCGCCTCTTCGCCGCCGCGCCCGAAGACGAACGGATCGCCGCCCTTAAGGCGAAGCACCCGATTTCCGGCATTAGCGAGTTCGACCAGCCGCAACGAAATATCCCGCTGCTGCGGCGATGGCTTGCCGCCGCGCTTACCGGCATATTCGAGTGTCGCAGAAGGGGTCGCATAGGAAAGGCAGTCTTCATTAACGAGCGCATCGTAAACAATCACATCCGCCTGTTCGAGCGCATTGACCGCATGCAGCGTCAAAAGGCCTGGATCACCAGGGCCCGCACCCACCAGCCAAACATGCCCGGCCTCGAATTTCGGCAGCCTAGATTTCATTGTGCCCATCGCCAACTCCAGTCTTTTGCGCATAGCACAATTTTTCCCGCGGCAAGCATGAACTTATCGGAAAAATCATGCAACGGGCGATAGAGCCCGTTATAAGGAGCGCATGAACGACGAACCCGATGCTGGGCAACGCAAACCAGATGAGACCAAGGAACGGCGATTGCGCCGCGGATGGACCACAGGCGCCTGTGCGACAGCCGCAACGAAGGCGGCGCTGATTGCTTTGATCACCGGCGAGTTTCCCGATCCCGTTGCCATCATTCTTCCGAAAGGCGAAGTGCCCCATTTCCAGCTGGCGATCGAATCGATCGGCGAAGGCTATGCCATGGCCGGCATTGTCAAAGATGCGGGTGATGATCCTGACGTCACGCATGGTGCGACGATAATCTCCACCGTGTTTCCGGCTCCGCCCGGAAGCGGCATCCAGTTTGTCGCGGGCGAAGGGGTCGGCACAGTTACCCTGCCGGGCCTGCCGATCCCTCCTGGCGAGGCGGCGATCAATCCCGTTCCCCGCGAAATGATGACGAAGATCTGCGAGGAGATTTGCGCCCAACACGACCTGCCGGCAGACTTGGTGATTACCATCTCGGTACCCGAGGGCGAGGACCTTGCCAAGAAGACCTGGAACCCCCGCCTCGGCATCGTCGGCGGCATTTCGATTCTTGGGACGACGGGCGTCGTCCATCCCTTCTCCTGCTCTTCCTGGATTCACTCGATCCATCGCGGCATCGACGTTTCGCGTGCGGCCGGCCTTACCCATGTGCTCGCGGCTACCGGTTCGACCTCCGAAGATGCCGCGCAGGCGATCTATAACCTGCCCGAAATAGCCCTCCTCGATATGGGCGATTTTGCCGGGGGACTACTCAAATATCTGCGCGTCCACCCCATCGACCGTCTCACCATTGCCGGCGGCTTCGCCAAACTGACGAAACTCGCACAGGGTGCCCTTGATCTTCATTCCGCCCGCAGCCAGGTGAGCATGGCCTTCCTTGCCGACGAGGCGGAGAAGCTTGGCTTAATGCCTGACATGAGGCAGCGGATTCTCGATGCCAATACGGCGCAGGAAGTTCTTGAATTGACTAAAGGACTTGGCATCGACCTTGCTGCCCCCGTCGCGGCAAAGGCCAAGGCGACCGCCCTCGCTACCCTCAAAGGCGCGCCAGTCGAAGTCGAGGTCATCGTGACTGACCGCAAGGGAGCAATCCTTGCCCGCATCTGAACGGTCTATCCTTATACTTGGCGGAACGGCCGAAGCATCCACGCTTGCAGCGCGTCTGGTGGAGCAAGGCTACCGCGTCGTTTCCTCGCTCGCGGGGCGCACGAAGGATCCAGCCAAGCTGAAGGGTGAAGTGCGGAGCGGCGGATTTGGCGGCGGCGCCGGGCTCGCTGACTATATTGCCCGCGAGCACATAGCCATTCTCGTCGACGCGACCCACCCCTTTGCCACGCAGATCTCGGACAACGCTCTCGCGGCAGTTGCTTTGACCAACATACCCTTCCTACGGTTGGAGCGCCCGGCCTGGTTGTCAAAGCCGGGGGATGCTTGGACGACCGTTGCCACGCTCGACGAGGCCGTCGCGGCCGTTCCCTCCAGGGCGCGGGTGCTCCTGGCGCTGGGCCGGCAGCACATAGCGCCATTTGCACGGAGGGGCGACGTTCACTTCGTCGTCAGGATGATCGATCCGCCAGAGGTCGCCCTTGGCCTTATCGACTTCGAACTGGAGCTATCAAGACCCGGTAGCGTCGAGGAAGAAACGGCGTTCCTTACGGCAAGGCGACTTTCGCACATCATATGCCGCAATTCCGGCGGCGCCGCTTCCTACGCAAAGATCAGGGCCGCGCGCCAACTCGGTCTGCCGGTGATCATGATCGAGCGGCCGCACCGTCCTCAAATGAACGTGGTCCCGGACATCGAGAGCGTCATCCAATTCGTCGAAGAGAACGCGCACTCACTCTGAACGCGAGCGCAGGCTGTGGGTATGGCTTTTATGGTAGAGCGCCGAGTCGCGAAATGCATCGGCGGACAGGCCGCGACCAACGAAGACCATCGCGGATCGAGTGAGACCGGACGTTGCTATCTTTCCACCGATATCGGCCAAAGTTCCGTGGATGAACTGCTCGTCTGGCCAGCCCACCCGATAGGCGACAATGACCGGGCAATCCACGCCATAGAGCGGCGTCAGCTCTTTTTCGATGCGCGCGAGGTTGCGTATCGACAAGTGGATGACGAGGGTTGCGCCCGATTTCCCGAGCGTCGCCAGATCTTCACCCTCCGGCATGGCCGAGGATTTCATCGAGGTCCGTGTGAGGATGATGGTCTGGCAGACTTCCGGTACGGTCAGTTCCTTCTTGAGTGCGGCCGCAGCGGCGGCAAATGCCGGTACCCCGGGCGTTACATCATAATCGATACCCAGCGCATCGAGACGGCGCATCTGCTCGGCGACAGCGCCATAGATCGAAGGATCACCCGAATGAACGCGCGCCACGTCCTTCCCTTCGCCATGCGCCTTTTCAAGTTCGGCAATGATTTCGTCGAGCGTGAGCGAGGAGGTGTCGATGACCCGCGCCCCCGCTGGCACTTCCGCCACCATCTCCGGCGGCACAAGCGACCCGGCGTAGAGGCAGACCGGGCAGGACTGGATTAATTTCAGCCCGCGAACGGTGATGAGGTCTGGCGCGCCCGGTCCCGCGCCGATGAAATGAACTGTCATGATGAACCCGTCGCCTAATTCTTCGTCGCAAGCGCTGCAGTGGCATGCGCTGATTTGGTCTTGCCGACCAGCAATATGCCATCAGGGCCAACTCCGACAAGCGCCGCCGCTTCCGCCACGCCATGGCAGCCGGTCAGCGCAAACACCCGATCCGACGGGTTAAGCAGTCGCGGCGTCTGTGCCTCGAGCACGTCAGCGCTAAAACATTGCAGCGTCAGGCCTAGAGTTTTCGCTGTCAATAGGATTGCAGGTTCCGCGGCGCGCGCGTCGATCGAGTAGACGCCGGTCAGATCTGCCGCAGCGATACCCGCCTGCCTGAGCACATCCGTAGCCAAGGCCAGCACTTCGTGCGGCCCGCAGCCCCGCTCACAGCCGAGGCCAAGCGCGTAGCTTGCCGTCATCCGCGCTTCTTGTGCAGTTCTTCCGGGGTCACGCCTAGGAGTTCCGCAGTTGTGCGGATCAGGTTTGCCTCTTTGGGGTCGAGGTCATTGTCGGCATTGGCGATCGTCAGGAGATGTCGCAACAATTGGACCTTGCGCTCGAACGGCACGTCCGCAAAGGCGAGCACAGCCTGCTTGCTCGTCGTCTCGTAGCCAAAATCCTTGAGATACTCCGCGACTTCGGCAAACTCATCGCGAGGAATGCCGAAATCGGTCTCCGCAATGCCGAGGATTGCTCCATATTCCGTCTTGTCGGTCTTTCCGTCGGCCAGTGCCACATGCAGGAGCAGCAACAGCTCGGCCGTCAGCACCGGGTCCTCAGCGACCTTCTGCACGGCGCTCTTCGCGGTAAAAAATTCGCTGATCCGGTCAAAAATACTTTCGCTCATCGTACCCCCAACGCTATTCGCAAAACGATTGCAGTGCAGCGCGCCGAATTCAAGTGCCGAAACAACACACTGGCGGGCGATTCGAACACGCTTGCGCGAGGGGGCGTGAAAATAGCTCGCCAACGAAGCAAATCGGTCTATGGTCCCGCCCCGTCGCAGCGAGATCCCGATGTCCGCCTTCTTCGAAAACATACCCCTCCTCCTGATCATTGCCGCCTTTGCCGCAGGCTTCATCGATTCCATTGCCGGCGGCGGTGGCTTGATTACCGTCCCCGCCCTGCTCCTTGCCGGCTTCTCGCCAGTCGAATCCCTTGGCACGAATAAATTGCAATCGCTGTTCGGGTCGGCATCGGCGACGATCGCCTATGCCCAGAAGGGCTTTGTCCACCCGAGCAAGCAACTTCCGTCGGCATTGATGGCAGCGGTCGGCGGGGTAGCGGGTGCACTTCTCGCCGGCTTCTTGCCGGGCGATGTGCTTCGCGCATTCCTGCCAATACTGTTGATTGCGATAGCCGTCTATTTTGCCGTGAAGCCCAATATGGGTGATGTCGACCGCGCCCAGCGCATCACGCCGTTCATGTTCGGCGCAACGATCGTCCCCCTCATCGGCTTCTATGACGGCCTGTTCGGTCCCGGCACGGGGTCCTTCTTCATGTTGAGCTTTGTCTCGCTTGCGGGGTTCGGCGTCTTGAAGGCCACCGCCAATACCAAGCTTCTCAACTTCGCGTCCAATCTCGGCGGCTTTGTCACCTTCGCCTTCCTCGGCGTGATCAACTGGAAAATCGGCCTGCTGATGGGTGTCGCCCAGTTTGCCGGGGCAAGGGTCGGCGCAAGCCTTGCCATGCAGATCGGCGCAAGAATCATCAAGCCCTTGCTGATCGTCGTTTGCCTGGCGCTTGCGGCAAAACTCTTGCTCGATGCCGACAATCCACTCCGATTGTGGCTGGCTGGGTCTGCCCGCTAAGATTTGACGCGCTAGCTCTCTCTAGAATTCAATACCCTTCTGCGCCTTGATGCCCGCCCGGAAGGGATGCTTGATCATTTCCATCTCCGTGACCAGGTCGGCAAACTCGATGAGTTCATCCTTGGCATTGCGCCCGGTGATGATGACATGCTTCATATGCGGCTTCTGTTTCAGCACCTCAATGATCTCTTCAACGGGAAGATAGTCGTATCGGAGTGCGATATTGAGTTCGTCGCAAAGGACGAGTTCGGTCTCATCGTCGAGGATCATGGCCTTGGCCTGCTCCCAGGCGTCGCGCGCCATGGCGATATCGCGGGCGCGATCCTGCGTTTCCCAGGTAAAACCTTCGCCCATGGCCGAGATCGTCACTTGGTCCGGAAATTTCTCGAGCACCCAGCGCTCGCCAGTGTCCCAGGAGCCTTTGACAAACTGGACGACGCCGATCTTCATGCCGTGGCCGAGCGCCCGGAAGACCACGCCGAACCCTGCCGTCGACTTGCCCTTGCCCTTCCCGGTATTCACGATGACGAGGCCCTTCTCGTCCGTCTTCGTGGCAAGAATCTTGTCCCGAACGGCCTTCTTCTTGCGCATCTTGTCGGCGTGGCGCTCGTTGATTTCCTCTTCGGTCAGATTCTGCAATTTTTGCGATTTTTCAGCCATTTGGCGCTTCCTTCAGATTCTATTTGTTAAGCCGCGAGCTTGCTCAGCTCATAGCGTGCCGAATTGGAACGCGGCGTCCAGAAGCCCCGTTCGACTGCTTCTTCGAGTTTTTCCGCCATCTCGCGCAAGGCATGCGGGTTCTTCTCCTTCAGAAACACGCGTACATCCTCGTCCACAAGGAACGCCTGATAGACAGCCTCGAAATGGTGGTTGCCAACGGCGCCGGTCGTCGCCGCGAAAGCGAAGAGGTAGTCCACTGTCGCGGCCATCTCGAACGCGCCCTTATAGCCATGGCGCATCACACCGGCGATCCATTTCGGATTGGTGACGCGGCCGCGCACCGTTCGTGCGATTTCCTCGTCAAGCGTGCGGATGACCGGCTTTTCGGGACGCGAGTGGTCGTTGTGGTAGATTGTCGGCCGCTCGCCTGAAAGCCGCTCCACCGCCGCCGACATACCCCCTTCGAACTGATAGTAGTCGTCGGAATCGAGAAGATCGTGCTCGCGGTTGTCCTGGTTCTGCACCACGGCATTTACGACACGCAGGCGTTCTTCGAGAAGTCCGCGCTCCGGCTTGCCCTCCTCGCCGGCGCCATAGGCATAGCCGCCCCAGACAAGCCACGCCTCGGCAAGGTCATCGCGCTTGTCCCACTGTTTCTCATCGATCAGCATCTGCAAGCCCGCACCATAGGCGCCGGGTTTCGAGCCGAAAACGCGAAAGCCGGCACGCTGCTTCGCCGTCTTCTCGTCGGCGCCTTCGCCGACCATCCGCTCACATTCGCTGCGCATCCGTGCCGCGATGGGGTTGTCGGCGGCATCTTCGTCGAGCGCCCCCACCGCCCGAACAGCGGTATCGAACAGGGCGATCTGATCGGGAAAAGCATCGCGGAAGAAGCCGGAAATACGCAAGGTCACGTCGACGCGCGGTCGCCCAAGCGTGGCCGTCGGCAATATCTCGTAGCCGGTCACGCGGCGCGAGGCCATGTCCCAAACCGGTTTTACGCCGATAAGGGCAAGGGCCTGTGCAATGTCGTCGCCGCCAGTGCGCATGTTGGATGTACCCCAGGCGGTTAGACCGAAGGAAGTCGGCCATTCGCCGTGATCCTGCGTATAGCGGCGGATCAGGAGCTCGGCGGATTTCTGTCCGAGTTCCCAAGCAGCCGGTGTCGGCACGGCACGGCTGTCGACCGAGAAGAAATTGCGCCCCGTCGGTAATACGTCCGGCCGGCCGCGTGTGGGCGCACCAGAAGGTCCCGGCGGGACAAACCGCCCGTCGAGCGCCTGAAACAGGGCGTTCATCTCGGCATCGCCGCACCGGGTAACAGCTGGCTGCAACTCGGTCCGAATACCCTCAAGCACGGCGCTTGTGGCGAACCAATCAGCTGGACATGGAATATCTTCCGAAACAAATCTTGCCGCCAGAAGCTCGATGCGTTCCACCGTATCGCCGGCGATGCGCCACGGCGCGTCAGACACGTGCTGCAGAAATTCCGGCCTCTTACCCTCCCACGCCGCGGCCATGTCGCAGTCGAGGGGATCGAAACCTTCCAGTCCGAGATCAAGCGCGATGGCCCGCTGCAGGCTTTGTTCCGCGCCTTGGCCAGAACCGCGTGGCACCCGAGCCAAGGCGACCACGAGGTCGGTCAAAAGGCGCCCTTCCGGCGATTGCCCGAAGATATGGAGCCCGTCGCGTATCTGCAGTTCCTTGAGATCGCAAAGATAGGCGTCGAGCTTCTGCAGCGCGAGATCGTCGGCGTCGTGGTCGTGAATACCGGCATCGCGATCGAGCCCGATATCGCGAACCAGATCGAGGATTTGCCCTTTCAGGCGCACCAACCGGCGTGGGTCGACGCCGGACGCTTCATAATATTCATCGACGAGCGCCTCCAGATCCTTCAACGGACCGTAGCTCTCGGCGCGGGTCAGCGGCGGCGTCAGATGGTCGATGATGACGGCGGAAGACCGGCGCTTGGCCTGGGTACCCTCGCCCGGATCGTTGACGATGAACGGATAGATGTGCGGCATCGGGCCGAACACCGCTTCCGGATAGCAGTTTTCCGAGAGTGCCAGCGATTTGCCCGGCAGCCATTCGAGGTTGCCGTGCTTGCCGACATGGACGATGGCATGGGCGCCATAGACTTCGCGCAAATAGGCGTAGAAGGCGATATAGCCGTGCGGGGGCACCAGATCGGGCGAATGATACGTGTCTTTCGGATCGATATTATAGCCTCGGGCTGGCTGGACACCGACGAGGATTTCGCCGAAGCGGGCGAGCGGCAGGGCGAACGCATCTCTCTCATCCAGAAAGAACGGATCATCGCCGGGCCCGCCCCAACGCTCGTTAACAGCATGCCGAATCGACGCAGGAAGAGATGCGAAGAAGCGATTGTATTGATTCAGCGAAATGGTTTCGCGAACCTCGCGGCCGTCGCGCGCAGCATTGGTCGGCCCCGCCAACAAATGCTTTATGAGAGCATCGCCGTCATCGGGAATATCCGCAATGGAATAACCCTTCTCGCGCATTGCCTGAAGGATATGCCAAGTCCCTGCTGGAGTGTCGAGACCGACGCCATTGCCAAGCCGTCCGTCGCGGTTCGGATAATTGGCCATCACCAGCGCTACCCGCCTCTCGTCCGCGTCCGCACGCCGCAGCCGCGCCCAGTTTGCCGCAAGCTCGGCGACGAACGCCACGCGGTCCGGCATTGGCTCGTGCGTCACGATGTTGGCCTCGACAGCCTCGTCGAACGTTTTTGCCGACTTGAACGAGACAGCGCGGGTGAGAACGCGTCCATCGACCTCCGGAAGCGCCACATTCATGGCGAGGTCGCGCGCTGAAAGCCCCTGATCCGAAGTGCGCCATTGCTCGGCGCTTGATCCGGAAAAAATCATCTGCAGGACGACCGCGCCTTCATGCTCCAGCACGGTCGGCTTGCGCGCCGCACCCGGCGCCGAGACGGCAAATCCCGTGGCGTTGAGAACCACCGCTGGTGCCGCTTCGGCGAATATGCTCTGAAGCGTCGCCACGGAAACCGGGTCTTTAAGGCTCGAAACAAACACAGGCAAGGGGTTGAGACCCTTGAGCTTAAGGGCATCGATCAGCGTCTCGACCGGCTGAGTCTGCCCGCTCTGCACCAGCGCCCGGTAGAAGCAGATGGCGACCACGGACGCGTCCGTCTGCCAATGCGAGCGCAAAAGCGTGAGGGATGGTGCCGGATCGCCCGGCCACCATAACCCTCCCTTGAGCAGCGGCGCAGCCTCTTGCGGCTTTTCCGCCCCTCTTACGAGAGCGGCGCAATAGTCGAGAAAGCGCCGGGCATTCTGTACACCGCCTTCAAGGAGATAATGCCAGAGTGCCTCGCGGTCATGGCGCGCGACCGTCGAAAACCGGTCGAGGCCAGGATCAGGTTTGTCATCGCCCGGAAGAACTGCGAGTTGCACATTGTGGTTGACCGCGCAGGCATGCAGCGCCTCAAGGCCATACGGCCAATAGCTTTCGCCCCCAATGATGCGCACGACGATCAGCTTGGCGTGCCGCGCGGTTCGTTCCACATAGGCGTCCACCGACATCGGATGCGCCAGCGTCATCATATTGGCAAGGCGCAGGGAAAGGCCTTCGCCATTCTGCCGCTGTGCCGATGCGAGGCTTGTCAGCTCCGTATCGGCGGCGGAAAGGAACAATACATCTCCCGGCGTCTGGCCGAGATCGATCGCCTCGGTGCCTTCGGCTATCGTGCCTTTTTGGGCTAGCAGGAGATGCATCGGTCTTCCTTGTCAGACGGCCGCCGCGTTCATAGCGGATTCGATCGCGGCCGTGTCGATATCGTGGAGGCCGATCACAACGAGCCTTGTCTGCCGCTCCTCGCCGGGGTGCCAGCTGCGATCAAAATAGTGTTCGATGCGCGAACCCACGGCCTGCACAACGAGGCGCATCGGCTTGCCGGGAACATCGACGAAGCCCTTGAGACGCAGAACGTCGTGATCAGCGATCACGCCCTTGAGCTTGTCGACAAAGGATTTTGGCTCCGCGACCGGTCCAAGGCCGACGACAAAGCTCTCGAACTCATCGTGGCTATGTTCCTCGCCCGCTTCGTGTTCCATTTCATGGTGCGATTTGCGGTTGGCGATGTCTTCCTCTGTACCGATGCCAAGCCCGAGGAGCAACTGATTGCTGATCTTGCCGAAGCTCGCCGGAATCATGTTGAGGGGGCGGTGCGAACGACCCTGCACGTCGCTTTTCACTCCGTCGAGGTCTGCGCTGCTGATAAGATCGGTCTTGTTGAGAACGATGAGATCTGCCGCGCGGATCTGGTCCTCGAACAATTCCTCGAGCGGGCTCTCATGGTCGAGCGCTTCATCCTGCACGCGCTGCGCATCGACCTTGTCGTGGTCATCGGCAAAACGCCCTTCCGAGACCGCGGCGGCGTCGATGACGGTTACCACGCCGTCAACGGTCACCTGTGTCTTGATCTCGGGCCAGTTGAAGGCGGCGACCAGAGGTTGCGGCAGCGCAAGGCCGGAGGTTTCGATGACAATATGATCCGGACGATCGGGTCGATCGAGCAACTTGGTCATGGTCGGGATGAAGTCATCAGCGACCGTACAGCAAATGCAACCATTGTTGAGTTCAATCACATCCTCGTCGCGACACGCTTCGATACCGCAGCCCTTGAGCAATCCGCCATCGACGCCGAGGTCGCCAAATTCATTGATGATCAGCGCGATGCGCTTGCCATCGGCGTTCTCGAGCAGATTGCGGATCATCGTCGTCTTGCCCGAACCAAGGAAGCCGGTGATGACTGTTGCGGGAATCTTCTGACCCTGCATGGTGTTATCCCTTCATTTTGAGCGGCAGACCGGCTGCCACGAAATAGACTGTCGCCGCGGCAGCTGCCACGGCTTGGTGAAGACAGCCGGCATGATCGCGAAAGTCGCGGGCCATGCGGTTCTCCGGAACGATGCCGAGTCCCACCTCGTTGGACACGCATATGACAGCGCCTTCAAGGTGCCGCAGCGCGGCGGCGAGTTTGGCGGTTTCCGCACCGACATTGCGCTCCGCCATCATCAGATTGGTGACCCACAGGGTAAGGCAATCGACAAGGATCGCCGTGCCCTCGGCTGCGTGCACCTCCAGCGCTGGAACAAGATCGAGAGGTTCTTCAACTGTCGTCCACAAGCTGCCGCGCCGCGCCCTGTGCTGATCGATGCGATCGGACATTTCAGCGTCCCACCCCCTGCCCGTTGCCAGGTAGATCGCCTCACGGCCGGACGCTTCGACCAGCCCTTCGGCGAAGGAGGATTTGCCGGAACGCGCGCCGCCCAGCACAAAGGTGACGCCGCGCTCCAGCATGGTCATCAGGCCTCAAGCTCCGAAGCAGCGTAGCTCTGAATGGCAAATCCAAGCGCCGAACCGAGCACCACCCAGAAGAAAAGGTTGGTGGCAAGTGTCGAGACCGCGAACTCGGAAGCGAGCGTCGGCGGCACGGCGGAGGTCAGATCCTCGGCCTCCGGAGCACCGTAGACATGCGGCGCGACGATGAGCACAAGGCCAAGCACCCGAGCCCAAATCTCTTCTCGCAGCACGATGAAATAGACGCCGCCGGCCGTCAGGAGCACGGTAACCAGCCACCAGGCCTGCCGCGCGGCAAGATCAGCGGCCGGCATGGCCGGGAGCTCTGGCGCAAGACTAAACGAGGGCGCAAGGTTGAAGATGAAGAACCCGGCGAGGCCCCAGTAGATTCCGTTTTGCAGGGTGATCCTGCGGCCAAGGAAAAGCGCTGCGGCGCCAGTGATCAGGGCGAAACCCGCACCGGCGACAAGATTGATCAGCAGCGTGTTGCCCAGACGGCCGAATGGCAGTGCCGGGCTCGCCTCTTCCTCTTCATGAGTGTGGGGCGCTACGGCTGGCGCAGTCTCACCAGTCGTGGCGGGCGTGGTGGCGTGTTCGTGCTCATGGCCCCCTGCAGCATTTTCATATTCTTCCGCGTGCAGAATGAGCGGCACGCTGCGCACATACATTGCCGGCGTCAAAAGAATACCAGCGAACAGACCGGCTACGATCGTAGCCAGAAGATATTTGACCAACATCGAGGTCTCTCCCAATCCCAAATCAAGACACCGGGCTGTCGAAGCGACACCCGGACCAATTAACCCACAGTTTTCAATGCTTAAGCGGTGGCGGCCGAATCATTTCATTCAGCCGGCTCCAACCTCAATGGCAGGGGAATCCGTATGAATGGCGGGTATCATGTGCAGTGTCGTGCAGCGTTTCGGAATGGGAAAGACCGACGCCGTAGATGATGAACACGCCGAGCATCAACGAAAATACCGCAGTCGTCAGACGTGTTGCGAGCGGGAGAGAAATCGTAGTCGAAGTACGTGCAGCCATAACAACCTCCGTGCAGGGCCAGAAGGGACGATCCCCTTCGGTTTTGGGCACCATTGCCCTATGACTGGCAGGTCTCCTGGCTCGCGGGTCGCAGGATCGATGCCGCCTTCCCGGTTTCCCAGTGGCTGCCCTCGGCTTTCGCGTCAGGCCTTGGCACAAATCCTCACCGCTCTACAGTCGCGGGGTCGGCTACGGTTGGGCCGCCCTGATGGGTACGGCCGTCGCATTCCCTTTTGATCCCATGGCCTTTGGCCAAAACGGGAACCAATCATTGATGGAACGTTATTCACCAAGCACGCGGAATGTCAAACGAAACTGCGACATTGTTGGAGCTCGCCGCGTCACGCCAGCCGTTTAGCTGTCAACAGCGGCTCGACATCGAGGACTTCGGCCAATTGATCGGCTATCGAATCGAGCGCCGCTTCGACACCCGCTTTGTAGTCGAACGTATTCGCTTCGATGCCGAGCGAGCGCAGCAAGGCGGAGCGGAAGCCATCGGAAGCGAAAAGCCCGTGCATATAAGTCCCGAATACCTTGCCGTCACTGGACATCGCGCCGTCCTCGACGCCGTTGATCCTTGTCGTCGGGCGACTGCAGTCCGGACCGGTCGTCTTGCCAAGATGGATTTCATAGCCGCTGAGCGGCACATCGAACTGCAGGGAATGCGCCGCGGTGTTGCGAACCGTCTTTTCCGGCTCCATGACCGTGTCGATGTCGAGATGGCCGAGGCCCTCGACTCCTCTCACCGCGCCTTCGATACCCTCCGGATCACTCACCGTGCGTCCGAGCATCTGGTAGCCCCCGCAGATCCCCATGATGGAGCCGCCGCGACGCCGGTGGAGGTCAAGGTCCTTGTCCCACCCATTCTCACGGAACCGCAACAGATCGCCGATCGTCGACTTGGAACCCGGTATGATCATGAGACCAGCGTCGGCTGGCAGCCTTTCGCCACTTTTGACAAACACGACCTCAATGTTTTCCTCGGCGATGAGCGGATCGAGGTCGTCGAAATTGGCGATGCGATCCAGCACAGGCACGGCAATCTTTAGCGCGCGCCGCCTACCTTTGACCAACCGCTCCAGCACCACGGAATCCTCGGCGGGCAATCTCGAGGCATCTCTAAGCCACGGCACGACACCGAAAGACGGCCATCCCGTGAAACGGGTGATCGATTTCAGGCCCTCGTCGAACAGCGATACGTCGCCGCGGAACTTGTTGATGAGATAGCCCATGATCATGGCGCGGTCTTCGGGCGACAGTATCGCATGAGTGCCGACGATCGATGCGATAACACCGCCGCGATCGATATCACCGACTAGGACGACCGGCACATTGGCGCGGGTGGCAAAACCCATATTGGCGATGTCGCCTGCCCTCAAATTGATTTCGGCCGGCGATCCTGCCCCCTCGACGATGACGAGATCGGCACCCTTGCGGACAATTTCCCAGGATTGCATGACCGCATCGAGCAGTTGGCCCTTGAGCTTCTGATAGTCCCTGCCCTTCGCCTGCCCCCAGACTTTGCCCTGAACGATGATCTGGCTCCCGGTCTCTGACTGCGGCTTCAGGAGCACCGGATTCATGTGGACCGAGGACGGGACGCCGCAGGCGAGCGCCTGCAGCCATTGCGCGCGGCCAATCTCGCCGCCGTCGTCGCTTACCGCCGCGTTGTTCGACATGTTCTGCGGCTTGAATGGCCGGACATGCAGCCCCCGCTTGCGCGCAAGCCGGCACAGGCCCGCCACCAGGACGGATTTCCCAACATCTGAACCTGTTCCCTGCAACATGATTGCGCGCGTCATGGGCTTTGAGTAGCGGATATGTCTTTCTCTTCCTAGCCCCACTCAAAACGTTGCGCACTGGGAAGCTTGGGTTAGAGTGGCGGACAATAAGAAATGCTGGGAGGTAGCCATGGATAGCAGCATAGATTCGACGGCTGGCCAGTTCGAACTCAATGAGGATCAACTGGCGATCCAGGACATGGCGCGCGCCTTTGCCGCCGACCGCGTGGCGCCCAATGCGCTGGCCTGGGATCGTGACAAGCATTTCCCCGCCGATGTCATTCGCGAAACCGGACCGCTCGGAATGGGCGGCATCTATGTTCGCGAGGATGTTGGCGGCTCAGGCCTGAAACGGCTCGACGCGGTGCTGATCTTCGAGGCACTTGCCGCCGCCTGTCCGGCATTTTCGGCATTCATATCCATCCACAACATGGGAACATGGATGATCGATACGTTCGGCAGTGACGAGCAGCGGCGGCGCCTCGTGCCGAACCTGACATCGATGGATTGGCTTGCAAGCTATTGCCTGACCGAACCGAACTCCGGTTCCGACGCCGCCGCGCTGAAGACCCGCGCCGTGCGTGACGGCGATCATTACGTTCTCGACGGCGCCAAGCAGTTCATCTCAGGCGCAGGGGATTCGGATATCTACGTGACAATGGTGCGCACGGGTGAGGACGGACCAAAAGGCATCTCCGCGCTGGTCGTTCCAAAGGATGCGCCTGGCCTCTCGTTTGGCGCCAATGAATACAAGATGGGTTGGAACGCGCAATCCACCCGCCAGGTCATTTTCGAGAATTGCCGCGTCCCTGTTGAAAACCGGCTCGGCGAGGAAGGTGATGGGTTCCGCATTGCCATGGGCGGGCTCGACGGAGGACGGCTCAACATCGCGGCCTGCTCGCTTGGCGGCGCACAATCGGCCCTCGACAAGGCGCTTGCTTACGCGAGCGAGCGCAAGGCGTTCGGGAAGGCAATTAACCAGTTCCAGGCGCTTCAATTCAAGCTGGCCGATATGGAGACCGAGCTTTCCGCCGCGCGCATGCTGCTTTACACGGCAGCATCGAAGCTTGACCGAAAGGCGCACGACGCGTCCAAATGGTCCGCTATGGCCAAGCGCTTCGTCACCGACAAGGGATTCGATATCGCCAATGAGGCACTGCAAATCCATGGCGGCTACGGCTATTTGCACGACTATGGCGTCGAGAAGCTCGTGCGCGACTTGCGCGTGCATCAGATCCTGGAAGGCACGAACGAAATCATGCGGGTGATCATCGCGCGGCATATGACAGGCCGCTGAAATCAAAAACTAAGGAGAAATGCGATGACGACAATCGCTTTTATCGGTCTTGGACATATGGGCAATCCGATGGCCGCCAATCTTGTCAAGGCAGGTCACAAGGTCCTTGGCTACGACCTCATCACGGAGAACCTGACCGCGGCCGAGGGCAACGGCGTGACGATCGCTGCGAGCGCGCAGGCCGCTGTCGCCGATGCCGATGTCGTCATCACCATGTTGCCGGCGGGCAAGCACGTGCTTTCGGTCTACGAAGCCATCGCGCGGGGTGCGAAGCACGGCGCTCTGTTCATCGATTCGTCGACTATCGACGTCGACTCTGCCCGCAAGGCGCACGCAATCGCCAAGGACCATGGATTGTTGTCCATCGATGCGCCGGTGTCTGGAGGTATTGGCGGCGCCGCGGCAGGCACCCTTACCTTCATGGTCGGCGGCTCGGATGAAGCATTTGCCAAGGCTGAACCCGTCCTGAAGCCGATGGCCGGACGGATCGTTCATTGCGGCGAGGCAGGCAATGGCCAGGCCGCCAAAATCTGCAACAATATGATCCTCGGCATTTCGATGATCGGTGTCGGCGAAGCGTTCACGCTGGCTGAAAAGCTGGGCCTGTCACACAAGGCCTTGTTCGACGTCGCATCCACGTCTTCAGGCCAGTGCTGGTCGCTCACAACCTATTGTCCTGTACCCGGACCTGTGCCGACGTCTCCGGCAAACAACGGCTACAAGCCAGGCTTTGCCGCCGCCCTCATGCTGAAGGACCTGAAATTGTCGCAGGAGGCGGCTCTAAGCGTCGGTGCGGCAACGCCGCTTGGTGCCCATGCCGAAGCGCTCTATGCGCAATACGGCGCGGCGGGTAACGAAGGATCCGATTTTTCCGGCATCATAAACTTTTTGCGTGACGCCAAGCGCGAAGCGTGAATGCTCAACAGGAATCTCAGCGGAAAAACCGCAAATTTAGATTTGCTTAAGCTCTCGATAACCTCGCGGTAACGATGTCCGGCTAAAACTTTACGGGTGAGCTCAAACACGCTCCCGCTCCGGATCAGGTACTGCGTACCGGAGCTGTATCTTTCTGCCCGCGTAAAGTTGGGCAGGACTGCCATGCGTAACTTGGCAAAGACCGCGCTGTTCCACCACGGACAGGGCGGTTTTTTGCGGTCGGCGACGAAATCGCAAGCAAAGAAAAACCGCCACCTCCAAGGCAGCGGTTCACGCGGACTCCTATGAAGTGCCGTGGATCAGCCGGCCGAGCGAGTCCAGATAAAGGACAATGCCGATCCGATGCCGCTCTTCGCATTGCTGGAAGGAACGTTGCGCTTTTCGGTTGCATTCCACGAAATGTGCACGCGGTTATTGCGGTTGAAAATGTAGAGCATTTGGGCGACCTCGAAAGGAAAACTGTTGTTGCCGATGAAATGCGCTTTTTGCTTAAAGATTGATCATGAAATTTCGCCATGGCATGTCGCATTTACAGCAGGAACCCTTGCATATTTGCATGGGCCCCATGCCAGAACCGCATACCTGGGCCGCTAGGACCTTAATTTCGGCAGATCAGAGCCAAAGAAGGTATGATGGCGCTAATGGAGAAGCTGATTAAGCCCCTCCGGGCGAAAGCCGCTTGTAGTTGGCCCGCAACGTCTTTCGTCCAGGCCTTAACGCCGCGGCCGTCGCTTTGTTGGCGGCCTCCGAGACGAGGCTCGCGGGCGACCTTCCACGCATGATGTCGAACCAGAATGTCGCTCCCGAATTCATTAGTGAAATCTGCGCCGAGACGACGCCGTCCACCGCGGCAGCGACCTTTTCGGAAACGGCCCGATGCGTTTCCACGCCGCCCGCCTTGTCGCTCATGGATTCCAGCATCATCACGGGCAAGCGCATGGCGATGACCATCGAGGCCAAGTGGAGGTCATGGGCGTGACGCCCCGTCTTAAGCGCTGATTTCATCGAGAAGTCCCTTCAGGTTCGTTGGCAGGCCAATCTCTAACCGTCTGCGCCCAAATTGGTTTCACGCCGCGATGAAAATACCGAGCACCAGCGAATCCGGCCGGTCGGGAAAGGAAATTGCCTAAAGCGTTGATCTTTCGTCTAAACCCTTGTTACGATGCTTGATGAGCCATGTGCCGTTTTGGTGTCGCATACTTTATCCCAGCGTCGCTATATCGACAGGCCTTGTCGCGATACACCGCATTAATTGGATGATTCCATTGCATTCTGACGGGATAAAGATGCCAAACGGCACATAAGCGATCAACTGGGTAAGGCAGTACCAAGTTAGAATTCGTTACCGGGTGAACTGTCAAAGAGTGGGAGATAAAGAACATGAAGAAGCTGTTTGCTTCAACTTTTCTGATTGCTGCTGGGTTTTTCGGTTACTCTGCGTCGGCCTCCGCCGCGGAATGCGGCACAGTCACCATTGCCAACATGAACTGGCAATCGGCGGAAGCACTTGCCAATCTCGATAAGATCATCCTGAGCGAAGGCTATGGATGCGACGCCGAACTCGTCGCCGGCGACACTGTGCCGACCTTCACGTCCATGATCGAGAAGGGTCAGCCGGACATCGCACCTGAAGGCTGGCTCAATACCGTACGTGAGCCACTCGAAAAGGCGGTGAAGGAAAACAAGCTCGTCTTCGCAGCCCCGGCCATCACGGAAGGCGGCACGGAAAGCTGGTGGGTCCCGAAGTACTTCGCGGAAGCACATCCCGATATTAAGACCGTTGCCGATGCGATGAAGCATCCGGAATTGTTCCCGTCACCGGAAGATCCGAAGAAAGGCGCAGTCTTTAGCTGTCCATCAGGCTGGGCCTGCCAGATCACCACGACCAATTTTTTCAAAGCCTTTGAAGGCGAAAAGCATGGCTTTACACTCGTCGATACCGGCTCTGCGGCCGGCCTCGATGGTTCGATCGCAAAAGCATACGAACGTAAAGAACCCTGGTTGGGTTATTATTGGGGTCCGACCGCGATCCTCGGTAAGTATCCGATGGTCAAGCTCGACAACGGCGTACCGTTTGACGAAGCGGAATGGAAGCGATGCACTGTCGTTGCCGACTGCCCTGACCCCAAGCCCAACAACTGGGCAATCTCAGATATTTACACAGTTGTTACAAAGAAGTTTGCCGACTCGTCTGGTCCAGCTTTCGACTATTTGAAAAAGCGGCAGCTTTCGACTGATGAGTTCAACAAGTTGCTTGCCTGGATGGTGGACAATCAGGCCACGGGCGAAGACGGCGCAAAGTACTATCTCAAGAACAATGAAGCCGTCTGGTCAAAGTGGGTCTCCCCCGAAGCGGCAGAGAAAATCAAGGCTGCCGTACAATAATGATCGGGTGCGGCAGGACAGGGTTCTGCCGCACCACCACCTCGCTGGAACAGGCTGAACGCTTAATCCGTTCAGCGCTTCGGTCATTTGAGAGAACGAGCCTCGATGGCCCAATGAAGGGGATACCAACATGGATTGGTTCTATTCATTCCCGAACATGAATGATGACACACTGCGGAATCTCAAGAAGGCCATGGACGAAGGCTTCAAGGCTTTCACGCGCGAATATGGCGACATAATCGAGGCTTTCTTTCAGCCGCTGCAGTATTTTCTCATCGAGGCCGAGCGCTTCATGACCACGACGCCATGGCCGATCATGCTCCTTCTGATCGGCGGCATCGCCTGGATCGCCAGTCGCAACTGGAAGATCGTCGCCGGGACCATCATCACGCTCCTTCTCATCGGTTATTTCGATATGTGGAGCGATGCGATGAAGACGGTCGCCATGATCTTCGTCGGCACAGTCGTTTCGATCTTCCTTGGCATTCCGATCGGCATCATCATGGCTCGCTCCGACAGTTTCCAGCGTCTGGTCAATCCCGTACTCGACGTGATGCAGACGATGCCGAGCTTCGTCTACCTCATCCCGGTCGTCATGCTCCTTGGCATCGGCAAGGTGCCGGGCCTCATAGCGGTGGTGATCTATGCTATTCCGCCGATGATCCGCCTCACCAATCTCGGCATCCGCCTGGTAGACAAGGACGTCCTCGAGGCGGCCGATGCGTTCGGTTCGTCCAGTTGGCAGCGCCTGAAGAACGTGCAGATCCCCCTCGCTTTGCCGACCATCATGGCCGGCATCAACCAGACCATCATGATGGCTCTGGCGATGGTCGTCATCGCCTCGATGATCGGTGTCCAGGGACTTGGTCAACCGGTACTGCGCTCCGTCAACGGGCAGTTCTTCTCACTCGGACTTTTCAACGGCCTTGCCATTGTCGGCATCGCCATCATTTTTGACCGCGTTAGTCAGGCCTATGGCAAGCGTCTTCAGAAGCATCAGGAGGTGGTCCATGGCTGATCGTTCGGTCCAGGGT
>NZ_JBBNAM010000274.1:0-2259 GCF_037994425.1 Phyllobacterium sp. | reverse complement strand
GAAATTTCATCGATGCGATCGAAAATGGCGGGCAGCTTCGCGTCAACGGCGATGATGCGTTGAACGCTCACCGGTTCATAGACGCGGTCCTGTTGGCTGGCACTGTAGTGAAGCAAGGGCCCGACCTTCACAGGTGGCCGGACCCTCCTAGTGCCGCCTCGGGGGGCATATGAGCGCGGCCGGGGGGAAATAGTCGATTCGGACGTTTCCGGTCAATCACGAAACCATAGCATTGAAATGCGCATTTGAAGGGCCGTCGGCGAGCGCGCGCTCGTTTCCCAAATCGGCGGGATCATCCAAAAGAGGTAGGAACGAAAGCGCGCCCTATCCGTTTTGGGGTCGGGCTTTGCTTAATCTCTCCCAGCGAAGCCTCAATGTTCCATTGCCCCGCAACCGCGACTGCCGGGTTCAAATACAAACTCCCACCCCGCTTCCTTCAGCGGGGTTTTTTCTGTTGGCGGCCTTGCGTGGACCTTGGCCTCGCTCGGCGGCCGCCGACAAAAATTGGGGGGTCGTACGCGGGACTTTTACGACAGCGGGCGGCCTTGAATAGCAGCCCGTGTTCGCTCGAAACTGGGCGGCGAAATTGGCGACATTATGCTGCCAAAGTGCCTTTCGAGTTCCATAGTCAGATCTTCTTCTGATGTCATGCCACGGTGAAAAAGTCCGACGAGCAGTTTCGCTGCGACGTTATAGCTTTTGGGATTGGAAACGCTGGTGGCCGGGCCATAGCCAGCCGCATCCAATACGCCTTGCAGCATGAGGAGGTCTTTTGATTTCAGGACGACGTGCAGTTGGGAAGACATCTGGTCCTCCTTCTTTTGGGGCGAGGGCATTTTGCCCCGAAGCAGCAGCGCCCGTAAAATAGACTGCTGACCTACAGACCATGCTCCACGCTCTTTCCTCACGCAACTTAATTCATGCAATCAATGTTTTTATTCGTCCTTTATAACAAAACCAAAGATTGACGTTGCGTTTCATGCGAGGAGTGTCTATATGGCGGCTATCGGCATTGCTGATGAGCGCTGGAACATGTCTGTCGCTCGCAATCGCCGCAGTTGCTTTCTGCTTTTGACCACGGATGTACTGGCATTGGTATGAGTAGCGATGTGAGGAAGGTCGGTGCGGTTTAGCCCCGGCCTTTTTTGTTTGCCGAGACAGGCGCCAGGTCTCGGCGCTCACGCCTGATCGTTTCAGTCGCGAGGAAAAACAGGTGCCCCGCAAGGGTTGTGGCGAACGCAGCCCTTGGGCAGTTTACAGTTTGGAAAGTGAAACGACGCAGACCGGAATATCTTGCCGTCCCATCTTTTCAGCGAACAACTTTGAGCTTTGTTCCGAGCAACCAATATCGCGCATGGAAAAGATCCTGATAGCGATTTTCCTCATATGCATCGCCATTGGCGCGGCTGACTGAGCGCTTTGCTGCAGTCACAAAGCTGATTGGGCGAGATTCGCCTAGGCGAGCCGGAACACTACCTTTGCATCAACAGCCGCTGCAAGGAATGCGGACTGGGCCTCTCTCTGGGTTACTCCTCCTGCCATGGTACCAGCGCAGGCCTGCATCGCCGAGAAGAAGGCGCGGCCTTGTGTCACCGGCCAGTTCGCAAATAGCATTTCAAGGGCTTCATCTGCGGATGCAATGGCGTGCAGCACATGGTTGTGTTCAACGATTAAAATGACCCAACCTGACGACACAGGGTCTCCGATTCCGCTTCAAAGGGATATACACTGATCGATCGGCAGCCACACTTTAAACCCCGCCCGTGACACGTTGTTCCCGCTATTCCGCGGGAACACAAAGAAGGCGCGATTCCAGCAACTCTCGGGGCGTGAGCGTCGAATTCGACGACATGAGCTCGATGCGACATTTACGGCGCCCCGAGCCTGAATGCTTTCAGGATCGGTTCGGGTCGCCGTGAGGAAGCTCATCTCACGGATCCCGCTCAAGGCAAGAGCACGCCGTATCTGTCGGCGGCGGTGCCAATTCACGCCGCGGGGGGAGCGCCGATGACGCCGACGGAGGGCGTTTCCAGATGACATTCAACCTGCCGAGGTCATTTTCCAGGCTGCTGAAATCGCAGAAAATGTATCGAAAACTGCTTGCAAAGGCGCTTGGCACACCGACCCGAACTGTATCCAGAAAATCGCGCAGCCCGGTCGCAGCGAAGCCGAAACTCAGCGAAGTGACCGGGTTCGGTAGCAATCCAGGACGGTTGACGATGAAGCTCTTCGTACCCGGCAAATTACCGGCAAAGCCGC
>NZ_JBBNAM010000273.1:0-9810 GCF_037994425.1 Phyllobacterium sp. | reverse complement strand
AAACGCTACTACGTTCATGATACAGGAGCAATTCATGGACTATCGTCGGTTTTTCGAAGACGCGATCGACCAGTTGCACGCTGAAAAGCGCTACCGGGTCTTTGCTAATCTGGAACGGATCGTGGGTCGTTTCCCGCGTGCGATTTGGCGTGACGAGGGTACGCAGCGCGAGATCACCGTCTGGTGTTCGAACGATTACCTCGGCATGGGCCAGCATCCCGACGTCATCGCAGCGATGCACGAGGCATCGAGCCGCATGGGCTCGGGCGCCGGCGGCACCCGCAACATCTCCGGCAACAATCATCCGCTGGTTGAACTCGAACACGAATTGGCCGACCTTCACCAGAAGGAAGCGGCGCTGGTCTTCACCTCGGGTTTCGTGTCGAACGAGGCCTCGATCTCGACCATCGCGCGGCTGCTGCCGAATTGCCTGATCCTTTCCGACGAACTGAACCATGCCTCGATGATCGAAGGCGTACGGCGTTCGGGCGTCGAGAAGAAGATATTTCGCCACAACGACCTTACCCACCTTGAGGAGTTGCTCAAGGCCGCGGGCAAGGAGCGCGCCAAGCTGATCGTCTTCGAATCGATCTACTCGATGGACGGCGATATCGCCCCGGTCGAAGCCATTGCCGACCTTGCCGAGAAATACAATGCCATGACCTATATCGACGAGGTCCATGCTGTCGGCATGTATGGCAATCGCGGCGGTGGCATCACCGATCGCGAAGACCTGTCGGGGCGGATCGACGTCATCGAGGGCACGCTCGCCAAGGCTTTCGGCACGCTCGGCGGCTATATTGCCGGATCCAAGACGGTTATCGACGCCGTGCGCTCCTATGCACCGGGCTTCATCTTTACCACGGCGCTTCCGCCCGTCATCGCGGCAGCGGCGACGCAATCGATCCGGCATTTGAAAGTATCGCAGGAAGAGCGCCGGATGCACCAGTGTCAGGCAAAACTGACCAAGGACGTGCTGGCGCAGGCCAACCTGCCGGTGATGAAATCGGACACGCATATCGTGCCGATCCTTGTCGGCGATCCTGAACTTTGCAAGAAAGCCAGCGACCGGCTGTTGCAGAAGCACGGCCTCTACATCCAGCCGATCAACTATCCGACCGTGCCGCGCGGCACCGAACGGCTGCGCATCACGCCGACGCCATTCCATTCCAACGAACTCGTCGTCGAGCTCAAGGATGCGTTGGTGGAGGTCTGGACCGCGCTCGGCATTCCCTTCTCCAAGGATAGCGAACCGGCGATCGAGACGAGCGACCGGGTGGTGACGCTGGCGGTGTCAAAAGCCGGCGGCTGACTATCCCGACGGTTCAAGTCCTGTGAATCCGTCCATTTGCGACATTTACTATTCGCGAAGTTTTGATCCACATCGGGCATCGTGGGTCCGTACACCAACGCTGATTTCGCATTGGGTTCTTAGCTGGATTCGGTGCCCAGGTTAGTCTCGATAAGGCTATTGCAAGAAGCCGGAATTACGAATACCGTGCATAAGTGCCCATAAATTGGGCTCGTCCAAATTTAAAGCAAATCAATTTTTCAACGAGCTATGAATATAGGGGAATTGCATGAAAATCAGAGTGTGTTCGCTGGCCGCGTTGTCGCTGCTGGCCGCGTGCAATAATGGCAGTTCACCGGCACCTTCGACGGCCGCCACCACATTTACCGCTACGCCTGCTCCGGCCGCACCCCCGTCGCAACCCAATCTTCGAGATGGACAGGTCAGCGAAACCTTCACATCAGTGAATGTGGAAGCGCCGGACGTAAACCCTCCGACGTCGGACGGCGCGACCGAGAAGGGCGATAAGTCGATCGTTGCGGAAGTGGCACCCCCAACTTCGGCGGTCGACCCGGCGCCCAAGAAGGTCGAGGCGCCGACCTTAGGCGGGACGACCGGCGGAGCCCTAGCCACCGCGGGCGGCGCAACCACCGGCGGGACAACGCCGCCGGCGACTTCGGGCGACGCAACCAAGACGCCGGAGACGCCAACCACCGGAGGATCGACAGGCGGAGCCCCAGCCACCGCGGGCGGCGCCACAACTGGTGGGGCAACGCCGCCGGCTACATCCGTCGTTGCGGAAGTGCCGTCCCCGGCCGCACCGATCGGCGCGCCCAAGCCGAATGAAAGCGAGCTTGTTGCCTTTGAACGACTTGCCCCGAAAGACAACGTCGTCAAGGATGCAAACATTTATGACATGACCGTCGAAGGATCGATCGATCTCGACAAGGTAAGCGAGATAACATCGGTCAAGCGACAAACAATTACTATCGACAACAAAGCGGTGCCATTTACGGCGCGTTCCGGCCATCTTGTGGCCTATACAGGCAAGAGCCCAGAACGGAAGGAGCCAAAGGCGCAAGCTGCGATTTTCTATACTTCCTATACGCGCGATGGTCTGCCAAAGGACCAGCGCCCAGTGACGTTCTTCTGGAATGGGGGGCCCGGTTCCGGCTCCATCTGGCTGCACATGGGATCGTGGGCGCCCAAAAGAATAAAAACGGGCGACCCCATAATACCGCAGAGCGCTCTCCTTTCGCCCCCAACTACTTTTCCGGTGGTGGACAATACAGAGACATTACTCGATAAAACCGATCTCGTATTTGTCGATCCGCCGGGTACCGGTTTGTCCACTGCCGTTGCGCCGTTTATCAATAAGAGCTTGTGGGGTACCGACATCGATACGGAGGTCCTTGCAAACTTCATTACCCGCTATGTCAACGTGAACAATCGCCAAAGCTCGCACAAATATCTCTACGGCGAATCCTATGGTGGCATTCGCACGCCGATCGTCGCCAATCAGCTCTTGGATGCAGGAACAAGCAACTTTGAACCGGATCCGATTTACGGCACCGATCCAACGAAAAAATCCGCCAAAGTTCTTGCAGGTATTGTCCTCAACTCCCCCATCTTGGACTACGGAGCCAGTTGCTCACAAGGACAAGTCCTATTCTGTACTTCGATGATCCCATCGTTCGCCATGGCGGCCGACTACCATAAAAAATCATCGTCAAGAGGACCGAAGCCCCAGGGCCAATACTTGCAAGACCTGCGAACGTTTGTGGATAAGGATATCAGGGCGGCGATGTTGCCTACCGGGCAATGGACGCGGCAGGCACTGGGAACCCCTCCGGCGTATGGTGAAGTGATCAAAAAGTTGAGCACATACACGGGGATTTCAACTAATCTTTGGGCAACTAACCCGAACCTGGGTGTGGATATATTCAAGACGCAGTTGATCGCAGGAAACAGGCTGAATGTGTACGATGCACGGATGAAGTTGCCCTCTACTTCCTATGATCCGAAGGATTATTACGACAAGGGCGTCTCGACACAGTTGAAGGATCATCTGCAGGGTTACGTCAATTATTCAAACGGGTCGACTTACGAGTATTTGAATAAGGCTGTGCGAGAGAACTGGCAATTTTCCCACCGCTCATCCGCTCAACCAAGTAGCCTCGCAGACATACAAGCAGCCTTGATAGGCAACCCGGACTTAATAATCCTTATCCTGCATGGCTACGAAGATCTTATTACACCCGGCCTACAGACGGAGGTTGATTTGAAGCGGGCCCGACTATCCGACTAGGCTCCTGTCAAGTGGTTCGAAGGCGGACACATGACGTACTATACCGAGGAATCGCGGGGGCCGATGAAGACAGAGCTCAACGACTTTTATGACAAGGGCGCGGCAAGCAGCAATGCGCCTGATCCTGCCAGGACCAACGTGGTTTCACTCCAATGAGAAGGTCGCAAACGATGAGGCTTTTACTCCCACTTTCATTGGCTGTCCTTCTCAACTCGGCACTTCTTTTGCTATTGCCTACCCAAGCATCAGCAGTTGACGAATTGCCGAGGATGCCGCCTGATCCTGCCGGAGCGGTATCTCCTCCACAAACCGAGGAAACGGTGCTGCAAGCGGTCAATACACAACTGAAAGCGCGGTTCACAGCGTCGGCCGGCGGCATTGATCGGACCCTGACGAAGCAGCGAGCCATGGATGCCGGATGGGGTCTCGTCGGAGATCACTTCGAAGAGATCGACCGCGACAAGGACGGATATGTCACCTACTCCGACGTCTCCAGATTCATGCAGGAGCGTTCCCCGCAGAAGTTCATGAAGCGACGCGAGCCTTCGGAAATCCAGATCATCGAGTGAGCTTCTAAATGCTTTGAACAAGGACCGGCGCTTTCGCGCCGGTTTTTGTTTGTGCCGTCCTCACCGCGAAACGAAGCGGGCGAGAAAGGGCACCGAGAATGCGATCATCAGAAATCGTGCCACATGGTGCGAGGCAACGTAGGATGGATCGACGCCCAGCGAAAATGCGATCACGGTAAGGGCTTCGAGCGCGCCGGGTGCAAAGGCAAGCGCGATCTGCGCGGGATGAATGTCGAGCAAGAGCCAGACGACGAGCGCAGCGACGAATGATGCCGCCGTTCCAATCAGGAAGGCACAAAGGGCGGCCGGCAGGTAGCGGACAAGCTGAAATCGATGTTCCGCGCCGACCCGCGATCCGATCAGTACCCCGAGGACGATCAGGCCGATATCAGCGATCGAGCGCGGCACCACGGCGGTAACGATGGATGTGGCATGCAGAATGCCGCTGGCAAGCAGCGCGCCGAGCATCATGCCTCCGGGAATGCGGCTGTAATAGCCGAGCATTGCGCCGGCAATGCCACAGACGAGGAGAATGAGCGCCTCCTGAACAGTCCAGTCATAGTTGATTTCGACGACAACATGGGGAGCGTTTCTGGCGATGACGGCAAGAAGCGGCGCCAGAAATCCGATAAGAAGCAACAGGCGAACGCATTGGATCACGGTGATTTTCACCATGTTTGCCGAGGTTCCCATCGCGGCGGCGAGAACAAAGGAGAGTGCGCCAGGCAGAGACGAAAACAGGGCCGTCGGCCCGTCCCAGCCGAGACCCTTGCGCAGCATGAGATAGGTAAGGGACGTGACGAGAACGAGCGCAATGAACAGCATGAAGAAACTGATTGGCCACAACACCATCTGGTCGAGGATACCGGGCGAGACGCCGGAGCCCGCCTGAATCCCGAGCATAAAGAAGACAAACCCACGCAACCAGTCTGGCAGATGTATTCTGATACCCGACAATGAAGCGGCGGTGACGGCAATGGTTGATCCGAGCAGAAACGGGATGGGTAATCCGATCAGTTTGGCGATCAATGCGCCGGCCGTGGATATCAGCAAGGAAAGGAGCGTGGCTTTGATATTGTCGAGATGAACGAGGTCTGACGTCAACGTTTCCAGATCCAGTCTGCGAGGCGATCGGCTGCCTCCTCGACTTGATCGATTCGTCGGGCGAAGCAGAGCCGCAGGAAAGCGGCGCCACCATCGCCAAAAGCCGTCCCCGGCGCAAGGCCGACTTTGGCCTCATCGACAATATCAAAGGCCGCGCGATAGGAATCGCTGACGCCTTCGATGCCGAAGAACAGGTAAAATGCACCCGCCGGCGGCGACAGCCGCACCCGGCCCGTTGCTGCGAGATTGGCGCAGAGAATATCCCTCGCCTTGTGAGCGCGCTCGACCTGCATGCGGATGAAATCGTCGCCTTCGTCAAGCGCCGCAACCGCGCCTCGCTGCATGAATTGGGCAACGCCTGACGTCGAGTATTGGATGAGGTTTTCGATCGTCTTTCCCAGCGAAGGATGGACCACCATCCAGCCGACGCGCCAGCCCGTCATCGCCCAGTTCTTGGAGAAGCTGTTGACGAAGATGATGCGATCATCCGGATCCATGATATCGAGGAACGAGGGGGCGCGGCGCGCGCCATAGTAGAAGTGCGTATAGATCTCGTCCGCGACGATCCACAATCCATGCTGGCGAGCAATGCCGAGAATTTCCTTCAGTGTATCAATGTCGGCCGTCCATCCGGTAGGATTGGATGGCGTATTGATAAACAGCGCCCTGGTTCTCGGTGTGATTGCCTCGCGTATTTTCTGGGGATCAAGTCCCCATCCATTGCCGGTAAAGTCCTGGGTGACCGGTACGGGGGTAGCGCCCGCAATGCCGGCGGCGGCAGCAAAATTCGGCCACGCCGGCGAGAGGTAGACAACCTCGTCCCCCGCGCCGGCCGTTGCCTGGATAGCGAGTTGAATCGACTGCATGCCCGAACCAGTTACATAAAAATGTTCCACCGGCAGATCGGCATTGAAATGGCGTTTGTAGTAGGCCGCAAGCGACTGGCGCAGTTCGGGTATGCCCGCCTGCCAGGTGTAAAACGTCTCGCCATTGGCAAGGCCGGTCGAGGACGCGTTGCGAATGAATTCAGGCGTCGGAAGATCACCTTCGCCGGCCCAAAGCGGGATGACGCCCTCTTGCCGCCGTCCGTGGTTCATGACGGCAACGATACCGCTTTCCGGCGCTACCGCTGCTTCGTGCCGCAAGTGCTCAACGAGGTCCATTTAATCGCGTCTCCAGTCTGCCTGCTGCAGACCTATTACAACGCATTCTGTTAATCACGTGGATATTTGTGATGTTTCCATCATCGCAAGTGATGGGCTGCTGACACCGTTGTGTCGAGAGCCGAAATCAAATCCCCGGCGCTGGCCGGGGTTTGACGTTCTGCGGATCGTTTAGGCCTTCTTGGCCAGAAGATCGCGAATTTCCGTGAGGAGAACCTCTTCTTTCGCCGGTTCAGCAGCTTTTGCAGTTTCCTTTTTCTTGAACTGGTTCATCGCCTTGACCACCAGGAACAGTACCCAAGCGACGATGAGGAAGTTGATGAGCAGCGTGATGAAGTTGCCGTAAGCGATCGTCGCACCTGCTTCCCGAGCCGCAGTAAGTGTCGGCTGCGGGGCCCCTGAAAGCTGGAGGTAAAGATTGGAAAAATCGATGCCGCCTGTGACGAGACCAATGATCGGCATCAAAATATCTGCCACGATAGACTCAACCAGGCGGCCAAAGGCACCACCGATGATCACGCCGATGGCGAGATCAACCATGTTGCCCTTCAAGGCAAATTCTTTGAATTCCTTCAGCATGATGTACCACTCTCCAGTATAATGTGTTAACTCAAACCAACGGTCATCGCATTTGCCATAACCCGAAAACAGTAACAGAAGTTTTGATAGTGAGTAGCATTAGTCTAATCAGTTGATTTGATTCATTATTTAAACGAACGTCAACCCCCTTCCCCACTAACAGTCCCATCTTGAATAGATGTAAAAGACGCGTATTGTTTTTGCATGAGAACCGTCACCGTTACCGGCCTCGCGCAAGCACTCAATTTGTCGCGCCCTCATGTATCGCGCAAATACAAGCGTTGGGGGTTTGTGCGCGTGCCGTGGTCCACGGAACAAAGGCCGCGGTTTCTGGTTGAGGACATAAAGCTGTTTAACCGAGGCGGAACCGAAGCCCTGCAACGCAAGTATCCGGTTCCGATGACTTTGGAAGAAGCTAACCGCCGCGCTCAGGAGGCGGCAGATCAGGCAGCTTCACCCCAAAGCTCTACGGGCGCAAATTTCAAGTAAACATCGCGCTTCATTAGTTCGCATCGAACCTTAATTTTTTCACCGATCTGCACGATCTCACCTATGTGACCGGTCATGATGCCTGACGGGACCTTTATGGTGGTTCCGAGCATATTGGCCCAAAGGCATTGACAGACGGCTTTCGGTTCAAAGTCGCAGTCCTCTTCTCGTTGCCGCAGTTCGGCAACCTGTTTCTCGGTGATGATGGCGGGATTGACGTTGCCGTCACTATCGGCACTGGTGATTAATCGGACAATCGCGGAACAGGCACGCAGGCGCATCCAGTGTTGAATGTCACGCGCAAACACGTAGCCACTTATTGCAGCTTGGCCTTTGTGCTTCGGGTAATAGACCTCGGCCAGCATGAGATCGCGCATCCATGCGCTAGCCACAGCCTCACGACCTGGATGGGTGCGGATCAACAGGTATGGATGCCACAGAGATACCGAATAGCACTCAGACGCACCCGTACTTTTGAAGTCGTCTGGCGAGCTCACGATCTTCACCTTTACGTTGCTCAATCCGGTGCTTGCGATTATCGGAGCGATTTTTCGCTTTGGCTTTTATATCGGCCTTCCACTGTTCCAGTGGGTCTAGCTTGTCGTATTTGCTTTTGCGCTTTTTCATGTCTGATCCAACCCTAGTTCTCTTCGCTCCTTTGCACGTTCTTCAATCGCCTCTTCAAAGTCACGTTTGCGTTGTGCTTCTTGTGCAGCAAGGGCTTTCTCGAACTGTTCAATTTCTTGTTCTGGCGACGGTTTACCACCGCTCTCAATCACGACGAGTTTCGGCTTCGGGCGCTCTTTCGTCGGGATGGGATCAATCAACTGTGGCAGTTCCAGTTCAACCTCATTGCGCACAATCGGGAACAGGCCGTCATGCTTCTGCTCGTCCAGCAACATCATCTGTTGTTGGATTTCCCGATACTTGACCTTGGCAATGCGTGACGGGTTCGGGTTCAGAAATTTGTTTGGCGGAATGACCACTATGTTGAGTTGCGCGGTGGCACTCGGATCGTGCAATTCTGTGGCAGTTTTTATCTTTTGCCCGTACTCGTTGAAGAACCGGACACTGACCGTTGCCGATTTCTCAGCGACAATGACGTGATGGGCGTCAAGCTTCTTATCCAGCGCTTTGAACGTGGATAACAAATGCTGGCCGCGTCTGCTCTTGGGCATGGCTCACGCCCTATTGGATAGCGTGGACGCGCTTACTACCTGTGGCAATCTTGCCGTCAAACGTCTCGCTTTCGAGTTCTTCGATACGCTTGACCAATGCATCTTTCTCGGCGGTGAGCTTCGAAACGACCGCGGCATCCTTATGATCGATCACCTTGAGCATCACATCAACGTCGGCCTTCGTTATTTCCGAACCAGCGTACAAAGTCATGATGGCGTCATATTGCAGTTCCGCTGATGACAGCGCTTGTATCTTTTGGATATCGATCTCGCAGCCGACCCACGCCTCACGCTGTTCCTTCTCGTGCTGGTTCGCCTGCTGCACGATGAATTTGGAGGCCTCTAGTCGCGTGTCGGCGGAGGGCGATGTGGTTGCGAGTGATTTGATTTGATTGACGCATGCTTCCACATGTGCGGCACACAACTCACCAATCTGTTTGGGAACAGGCATTCCCGCTGCCTCAAGTGCTAATTTATTCAATTGAGCCAGCTTGCGTTGAGATATCTGCGCCATGACTAATCCCCACAATCCAGAATAAAACAACGAATAGCGCGACAATAACGCAATGTCCGTAAGTATACAATAGTGCATTTCGCAACAAAGCGTGACATTATATTTTCAGTAGCCGGTTCCAGGTTAAAGATGCTTTCAGTAAACATTATTATTTCGAGCGCTGCATCCCTTCACCGTCGGAACCGGCTTTGGATGTAGTGTCTCGTTTCTTTGCGGCTCTCGTCCTTGTAGGGTGCAAAGAGGGTGCTGGTACCTTCCCAAACCTGTGGCGGAGGGTACCAGCACCATTACCTTAAGGTGATTGGGAATGGCGTCATTCGTTGAACAAGCCGTTTTAGACATTAAAGACAGCGCGTCTGGCGATATCAAAAAGGTCAACCGCGAACTCAAACAACTTTTCAGAACGGCAAAGCAATTACAGGGTCTCGGTAAAACCAAATCCATCGGGCTTGACGTTCGCGGATTGACCAAAGCCAAGTCTGAAATTTCCGGCATCACACGCGAAGTGAACAGGCTCAAGTCATCAGCACGTGGTGGCATTCCGCTTCGCATTAATGCAAGCGCAGCGCAGCGAACATTGCAGCAACTGCGTACTCAAGGCCAAAGGCCCATAAG